>JAKAMA010000343.1 GCA_021813085.1 Chloroflexota bacterium
TCGCCGTGTTGGTGGCCGTCGGCGTCGGCGTGCTCGTCGCCGTCGACGTGCTGGTGAACGTTGCAGTCGGCGGCACCGGCGTGTTCGTCGGCGTGTTGGTGGCCGTGTTGGTCGCCGTCGGCGGCACCGGCGTGTTGGTCGGCGTGCGCGTCGGCGTATTAGTCGCGGTGGACGTGCGCGTGAACGTGGCGGTCGGCGGGACCGGGGTGTTCGTAGGCGTGCGGGTCGGCGTTCGAGTTGCCGTGCCGGTCGAAGTCGGCGTGGGCGTGTTGGTGCGCGTCGGCGTCGACGTCGCCGTGCCGGTGCGCGTCGGCGTCGGCGTGGCGGTCGCCGGGTGGACGGTGCCGCACTTCTGCTGCTTCGACGGCATCGAGGAATACTGCTCGTACGAGTTGTCGTGGTTCTGCCACGGGTTCGTGGAGTGGTCGCCCGAGGTTGGCGGCGGCGGAGTATGGAACTGCACGTCGTACATAATCACGCACACGTTGGCGCTGCTCACCGAGCTGGCATACGTGTGCGAGCGACTGCCCCAGGATCCTGTTCCGGGAGGGGCGCAGGCGACCCACGTCGTGCCGCTCGTCGGATTCACGCCATCACGCGATGTCGACGGAGGCGGCGAGGGGTTGGCGACGCCCGTGCCATCGCCCCAGTCGATGGCGAAGCCGATGTGCTTGTTCGAATTCGACTTCGACACACAGCCGTCCCACTTCCACGTTCCCGAGACGGTGACCGTGAGGCCGACCGTCGTCGTCGAGATCGTCATAGGATACGGCGTGTCGTCGTAGAAGCTCGTGCTGGCCAGCACCGCAGCGTGCGTTGTGTCGCTCGTCGAGTAGACGCCGACGACGTACAGCCCCGCCGGCGCATCGCGCGGCAAGATGTAGGGATCGCTGATGTTGCCTGCGCCGTCCGAGACGACCGTGTCCCAGCCCGGTGTGTCCGTCCCGGCGCCGGTGAAAATCTGGCCGTCGGGCCGCCGCACCACCACGTCATACGATGAAGACGCGAGGTAGCCAGCGCCCGTGATCGTCACGGTCTCGCCCGGCGAGTACACGCCCTGGTCCGTCGTCACCGTGTACAGGCTGGCCCCGGCCGGTTGCGGTGCGGCGCGCCAGAGCGCGATCAGCGACAGGAGACCGGCCGCCACGACCAGGATTGAGAGGCGGCCGAACGCGGACGACCAGAACGAGTGTGCGAATGACGCACGCGCACTGCTGTGGTCCAGCGGCGATCGTCGCATGGGCAGGTTTGGCCCTCGCAGACTGCGCGAACTAGGTTCCGGGCGGGGCAATGCAAGCGGGGACCCGCTCCACAGCACGCGGGCTTGCAGGGGGATTATCTACGCATATTCGATAGGTGTCAACAGATTGTTAATCGATCTTTGTACGGCGCATCGGAGCAGCATCGAATGCAACGCCCCGCCGTCAAGGAACCAGCCACTCCTGGTGGGTGCATCCGTCATCGTAGACGAGCTTCGCGGCGCCGACCGGCGCCGACACACTGAACGCGACCACGCCCGAAGCCGTGGCACCAGGCTCCAGGGTGGCCGAGAGCGCGACCGCGCCGCCTTTCAGTGCCGCGGGCCGGTGCGTCTGGCCCGGGCGTTCTGTCAAGTACAGGTGCTCTTCCGATACCGGCATCGCGGCGGAGCCGTCATTCCGCACGGAGATCGAGGCGACGAGGAACTTGTCGCCCGACTGCGCCAGCTCGCGCCCTTCCGTGAAGGCGGCGAAGTGGCCGTCGGCGGCGGTAATGGCCAGCGCGCCGGACTCGCAGACCGTCGGCGTGGGCAATGTGAAGAACGCGGCCACATCGTCGCCGCTGTCGCGGCCGAACAGCCAGTAGGCGGCGCCTCCAGCTGCCACGACGAGCACAACCGCTGCCACGACGACTCTTCTCACGGTGCCGCATGGTAGCGGATGCGCCCGCCGGGATCGCCAGCGGGCCTCGCCACGCGAGCGGCGCGGGCGCGCCTGCGCCCGTCCGCTCGTTGTGCCAAAGCCGGAGTCAGGTCACCCGGCTCACTTGTTCTGCATGTTGTAGCCCGACGTGCACGACGCAGCGTGCGCGAACTGCGCGAACGCAGCCTGCGCGTCCACGGCCGTGATCGCGCCGTCCGGCGGGCCCAACTGCCCGAAGTGGTTGATCCCGCGGTCATACTCCCAGCCGTCCTTGACGCCGTTCTGATTCAGGTCCTGCTCGTACACGGGCGACCCCGATGTCGCACCGGCGCGGAAGTAGGCGAACACGGCCTGGGCGTCGCGCACGGTGGCGACGTTATCCCGGAGCGCATTGTGATCTGCGAGGAGCGCGGGCACGGGCACGCTGTACAGCTGCCCCCACGGGTCGTTGGCGTTCGTGTCCTCGGTGTCCACGCAGCCGTCGCCGAGCACGCCCGGGTATGCGGGCTGGAAGTCGCAGTCGCGCCCGGTGCCGAGCGTCGGCGGGCCGCCGACGTTCGTCGTGCAGGAGGGCTTCGCCAGGTTGAAGCCGGACGTGCAGCGCACGTTCCGCGAGTATTGGGCGAATGCTGCCTGCGCATCCCTGGGGCCGATGACGCCGTCCGGCGGACCGAGGTTGCCGAACGCGTCGACGCCGCGGTCGTACTCCCAGCCGTCCTTCACACCATTATTGTTAAGGTCCTGCTCGTAGACAGGCGAACCGGCCATCGCCCCCACCCGGAAGTACGAGAACACGGCCTGGGCGTCGCGCCCCGTCACCGCGTTGTCGCGCAGCGCGCCGGGCATCGCCAGCAGCGACGGCACGGGGACGCTGTAGAAGTCCCACGGGTCGTGCGGATTCACGTCCTCGGTGTCGACGCAGCCGTCGCCCCACACCAGCGGGAAGCGGACGTCGAGGTCGCAGTCCTGTCCGATGCCGAGTGTCGGCGGGCCGCCGACGTTGGTCGTGCAACCGGTCGTCGGCGGCGGACCGGGCGTCACGGTCGGAGAAGGCGTGAACGTGGACGTCGGCGTCGCCGTGTTGGTGGGCGACGGCGTATTCGTGGCGGTGCCGGTCGGCGGCGTGCCGCACGTCACGCTCGCGTCGACGTAGGTCATCAGGAAGTCGACGGCGTTCTGGTCGAAGAGCGCGGTGCCGAGCGACGTCATCTGCGGGTC
>JAKAMA010000344.1 GCA_021813085.1 Chloroflexota bacterium
TCACCGTACCACTCGAAGTAGATCTCCGTGCCCTCGGCGGGCGCGAACCCCGAGCCGTGCGCGATATCCCGTGCCTTCGCGAAGGCGCGTGTCACGGCTGCCATCCCCGGCGGACCGGCGCCCGGCGCGGGCCAGGCTCGGCCGGGGCTACTGCGTCCCGCCGCCGTGACAGGTGCCCGCGTTCGCCGGCGGCATCACGCCAGGTGCAAGACAGCTTTCGCATGATCCCCCTTCTGCCGCGCCCGTGGCGCGTAGACTGTAGCGCGTAGACGTAGAGGCGTCACCCGTCGCTGCGCCGGGCGCCGCGGATCCGCTACCATGCGCATCGTGACGGCAGACGCCTTGAGACACGACGGGCACGGACTCGTAGCGGTACAGACGGCCCGTTGACCGGCTGCTGACGCGCACGCAGACGACTCGACGGGCCCCGGAAGACCTTCGGGGCCTCTTCGCGCCCGGCGTACGCCGGCCGGGCACACGGGGGATCCGCGCGCAGGGAACAATGACTAAACGAAATCGCCGGCCGGATGCGGGACGCGCCGCCCCGTGGAAGCCGGGCGAGCAACATCGACGAAAGGTGCGCACATGACCCGCGAGGCCGAACGGCCGGCCGCCCCCGCCATGGCCAAGTCCTATGACCCGCGCGCCACGGAGGACCGCGTCTACCGCTTCTGGGAGCAGCGCGGCTACTTCAAAGGCCGTATGCCGGATGCCGGGCATGCCCCCGCGGCGCGTCCGTTCTCCATCGTCATGCCGCCGCCGAACGTCACCGGCGAGCTGCACGTCGGCCACGCGCTCACTGACACGGTCGAGGACATCCTCGTGCGTTGGCACCGCATGCTCGGCGAGCCGACGCTCTGGCTCCCCGGCGTCGACCACGCCGGCATCGCCACGCAGAACGTCGTCGAGAAGGAGCTGGCGAAGGAAGGCCTTTCGCGCCATGACCTGGGGCGCGAGGCATTCGAGCAGCGCGTCTGGCAGTGGGTCGGTAAGTACCGTGGCATCATCGGCAACCAGCACCGCCGGCTCGGCGCCTCCGCCGACTGGTCGCGCGAGACCTTCACGCTCGACGACGGGCCCCAGCTCGCCGTGCGCACGACGTTCAAGAAGCTCTTCGACGACGGCCTGATCTACCGCGGCGAGCGCCTCATCAACTGGTGCCCGCGCTGCCGCACCGCGCTCAGCGACCTGGAGGTCGAGCACGAGGAGCAGAACTCCAGCCTCTGGTACATCCGCTACCCGCTCGTCGAGGGGCACGACGCGGCCGGCCGCCCGCAGGTCGGCGACGCCTCTGTGACCGTCGCGACGACGCGGCCCGAGACGTTCGTCGGTGACGTCGCCGTCGCGGTGAACCCCAGGGACGCGCGCTACGCGGACCGCGTCGGCCGCACGGTGCTGCTGCCGGTCATCCAGCGCGAGGTCCCGGTCGTCGCCGACGGCGCCATCGAGATGGAGTTCGGCACCGGCGCGCTCAAGGTGACGCCGGGGCACGACCCGGTCGACTTCGAGATCGGCCAGCGCCACGGCCTGCCGCGCATCAGCGCCATGAACCTCGACGCCACGCTCAACGAGCAGGCGGGTCCGTACGCCGGCATGGACCGCTACGAGGCGCGCAACGTCATCGTCCGCGACCTGGAGGAGCTGGGCTATCTGGCGAAGATCGAGCCGCACGCGCTCACCGTCGGGGTCTGCGGCCGCTGCCACACCGTCGTCGAGCCGCTGATGAGCTGGCAGTGGTTCGTGAAGATGGCGGACCTCGCGCGGCCGGCGATCGATGCCGTGCGCCAGGGCAAGGTCACGTTCGTCCCGGAGCGCTTCGAGCGCATCTACCTGAACTGGATGGAGAACATCCGCGACTGGTGCATCTCCCGCCAGCTCTGGTGGGGCCACCGCATCCCCGTCTGGTACAGCGCCGACGACGACGGCGACCGGATCGTCGTCACGCTGCGCGAGCCGGGCGCGCCGCCCGGCGCGCCGGCGCGCGTCGCCACCTACAACGAGCTGCGCGCGCAAGGCGTCACGTACGAGCAGATCGTGCGCTACGGCACGTGGTCCGCGGTCGACGCGACGCCCATCGTCTCCGTCGGGACGCCGGACCGTTCGCCTGCCGGCGGCGGCCACCTCTTGCAGGACAACGACGTGCTCGACACCTGGTTCTCCTCCGGCCTCTGGCCGTTCTCGACGCTCGGCTGGCCGCACAAGACCGCGGAGCTGGGCTTCTGGTACCCGACGTCCGTCATGGAGACCGGCTACGACATCATCTTCCTCTGGGTCGCCCGCATGATCATGCTCGGCCTCTACGACGTGGGCGAGGTGCCGTTTCGCACGGTGTACCTGCACGGCACGGTGCGCAACGAGCACGGCCAGCGCATGAGCAAGTCGCTGGGCACCGGCGTCGACCCGCTCGAGGTCGTCGAGAAGTACGGCGCCGATGCGCTGCGCTACACGCTGATCACGTCGAGCGGCCCCGGCAACGACCTGCGCCTCTCCGAGCAGCGCGTCGAGGCCGGGCGCAACTTCGCCAACAAGCTCTGGAACGCCGCCCGCTTCGTCATCTCGATGATCGGCGAAGGCACCGTGCGCCTCCCCGGCGCGATGCCGGCCGCCGACGCGCCGCTCGAGGATCGCTGGATCATCTCGCGCGTCGAGGGGCTCGCCCGCGCCGTGGACGACCAGATGCGCAGGTTCGAGTTGGGCGAGGCCGCGCGCCAGGTGTACGACTTCGTCTGGGGCGAGTTCGCCGACTGGTACATCGAGGTCGCGAAGATCCGCGCGCGCGCCGCAGGCGCGGCGCAGCCCTCACCGCTGCCTGTGCTTGTCTACGTGCTCGATCGCTGCCTGCGCCTGCTGCACCCCGTGATGCCGTTCGTAACGGAAGAGATCTGGCAGGCGCTCGTCCAGAACATCGAGGGGTTGCACGCGGAGGCGCTGATCGTCGCGCCGTATCCGCGGGGAGAGAGCGGGTACGCCGATGCTAGCGCGGAGCGCGAGATGGCGCTGCTCATCGACGTGGTACGCGCGATCCGCAACATTCGCGCCGAGAAGAAGGTCGAGCCGGCGCGCTTCATCGAGGCTTACGCCGTCAGCGACGGCGCGCGCGGCACGCTCGAGGCA
>JAKAMA010000345.1 GCA_021813085.1 Chloroflexota bacterium
GCTCGCGGCCGGCGGCTCGGTGACGTACACGCAGGACGCGTCCGAGGCGGCGCGGGCCGTCGAGACGGGCGCGGCGGCGGCGTTCCTGCTGAACGCGACGCCCGTCGACCAGGTGCTGGCGGTCGCGGACGCGGGCGCGCGCATGCCGCAGAAATCGACGTACTTCTACCCCAAGCTGCCGACGGGGCTGGTGATGAACGTATTGGAGCGGTAGCCGCGTCCGGGCTATTCGCGAACCGTACGGGCCGGACGCGGCATCGCGGCAGAGGAGCGCGCCGCGGGCCGCTGGACGCTCTCCGGCGGCAGGCCGGGCAGACGGCGGCGGCCGTTCGCGCGTCTGCGCCACGCTCGATACGATTGGCCTGACACCCGTAGACACACGGGCGCCTGGTGGGCGCGCAACCCGCCGCGCGCCGGGAGCGCAGCATGGCCAAGAAAGTCGTCCTCGCGTACTCGGGCGGGCTGGATACGTCCGTCGCCATCCGCTGGCTGAAGGAGGAGCGCGGCTACGACGTCATCGCGCTCACGATCGACCTGGGCAACGAGAAGGACCTGCGGACGGTCGAGCAGCGGGCGATGCAGATCGGTGCGGTCAAGGCGATCGTACGCGACGGCAAGCGGCTCTTCATCGACTACTTCGCGTTCCCGGCATTGATGGCCGGCGCGGTGTACGAGGGGCAGTACCTGCTGGCGACGGCGATCGGCCGGCCGCTGATCGCGAAGATGCTCGTCGACGTCGCGCGCGAGGAAGGGGCGACGGCGATCGCGCACGGCTGCACGGGCAAGGGGAACGACCAGGTGCGCTTCGACGTCAGCACGCAGGCGCTGGCGCCGGACCTCGAGATCATCGCGCCGGTGCGAGAGCACCGGATGAGCCGCGAAGAGCAGATCGAGTGGGCGGCGGCGCGCGGCGTGCCGGTGCCGGCGACGAAGGCGAGCCCTTACAGCACGGACGAGAATCTCTGGGGCCGCAGCATCGAGGCCGGGGTGCTGGAAGACCCGTGGCAGACGCCGCCCGAAGAGATCTACGCCTGGACGCGCAGCGTCGCGGACGCGCCGGAGCAGCCGCGCGAGATCGAGATCAGCTTCGAGCACGGGCGGCCGGTGCGGCTCGACGGACACGAGATGGACGGTGTGACGCTGGTGCAGACGCTGAACCAGTGGGCGGGCGAGCACGGCGTCGGACGCACCGACCTCGTCGAGGACCGGTTGATCGGCATCAAGTCGCGCGAGATCTACGAGGCGCCGGCGGCGTGGACGCTGCACGCGGCCCACGAGGCGCTCGAGCAGCTCACGCTCTCGAAGCCTCAATTGCGCACGAAGAACGCGCTGCGACAGGAGTACGCGGACCTGATCTACAACGGGCTCTGGTTCACCGCGCACCACCAGGACCTGGCGGCGTACGTGGCCAGCACGCAGCGCCACGTGACCGGCACGGTGCGGATGCGGCTGCACAAGGGGCAGGCGGTACCGGCCGGCAAGAAGTCGCCGCGCAGCCTCTACAGCTACCAGCTCGCGACCTACGACCGCGGTGACAGCTACGACCAGGGGAACGCCGTGGGGTTCATCAGGATCTGGGGGCTCCCCGTCGCGCAGCAGGCGCGCACGCAACTGCTCGCCGAGGGCGAGGCGCCGTTCCAGCTCGGCACCTCGGAAGGGGCACCGCCCGAGCCGCCTGCCTGACAGGCAGCGCCCCGGGCCGGCGGCAGGCTTGCCGGACCCGATCGGCGGGCGTACCCTCGCGAACGGAGGGGCGACCGTGGCCGAACACGCACTGGCGGAGCCGCAGGCCGGGCTGATGCCGCTCTCGGAGGTCATCGCCTCGCCGATCGTCGAGCCGCGCGGCGGCGACCGCATCGCGCGCGTCAAGGACGTGGTGGCGCGGATGCAGGAGGGCGTGTACCCGCACGTCATCGGCGTCGTGTCGCGGGCGGCCGGCCGGGAGTTCTTCATCCCGATCGGGCGGGTCGCGGAGCTGGCGCCGGGGCGCGTACGCCTGGCCTCGGGCGCGGTCGACGTGCAGCGCTTCGAGCGCCGCGACGGCGAGCTGCTGCTGGCCAAGGATGTGCTCGACCGGCAGGTGATCGACGTGAAGGGCACGCGCGTGGTGCGGGTGAACGACCTCTACATCTCGCACATCGGCGGCGCGTACCGGGTCGTCGCGCTGGACACGGGCGGGCGCGCGATCGTGCGGCGGCTCGTGCCGGGCGGCCTGCGCGCGCGCTTCGAGGGGCGCTCGCTCATCGACTGGCGCGAGGTCGAGTACCTGGCCTCCGACACGCCGGCGGTGCGGCTGCGGACGGGCCACCTACAGCTCCGCAGGCTGCGGCCGCAGCAGCTTGCGCGCATCCTGACGGGGCTGAGCAGGCACGAGGGGGCGGAGATCCTGGCGTCGCTCGACGAGGAGCAGGCGGCCGACACGCTCGAAGAGCTCTCGACGGAGCAGCAGGCGCACATCCTGAGCGCGCTGCCCGTCGAGCGGGCGGCGGACCTCATCGAAGAGATGGAGCCGGACGAAGCGGCCGACGTGCTGGCGAAGGTGCCGGCAGCGCGAGCCGAGGCGCTGCTCGACGAGATGGAGCCGCCCGAGTCGGCGGCGGTGCGGCACCTGCTGTCGTACGACCCGGACAGCGCCGGCGGCGCGATGACGACGAACGTCTTCCACATCCGCGGCGACCAGCCGGTCTCCGACGCGCTGGACATCTTCGGGCGCAGCGAGAACCCGCCGGACTTCGCGTACTACTTCTTCGTCATCGACGACGGCGGCCGGCTCGAGGGCGTGCTGAGCCTGCGCCAGGTGCTGGCGGCGCCGCCGGGCGCGTTGGTGCGGGATGTGATGACGCGCGAACCCGAGACGGTGCGGCCGGACGCCGAGCCGCAGGAAGTCGCGGAGGCCACCGCGGAATATAATCTGTTAGCGATTCCTGTCGTCGATGACGACGGGCGGTTTCTGGGGGCGATCACGGTCGATGACGTACTCGACCGCCTGCTGAAGGAATCGTGGAGACGGGGACGCAGCCGCGCGTTTGGCGGCTGACCATGCGAGAGATGGGCGATCGTCATTCGGGACGCACGGACCGGCACCGGAGAGGAGCAT
>JAKAMA010000018.1 GCA_021813085.1 Chloroflexota bacterium
GCATTCTCGGCCTGCACCGGCATGACGCCCCACCACTACATCGAATCTCTGCGCGTGCGGCGATTGAAAGCCGCGCTCGCGGCCGGGCGCTCGGCCACGTCGGCGGTGTACGACGCGGGCTACACGTCGAGCAGCCGCGTGTACGAGCACGCGGCGCGCCGGCTGGGCATGACGCCGGCGACCTACGCGCGCGGGGGCCGGGGCGCGCGCATCGCCTACACGGTCGCGGACAGCTCACTGGGCCGCGTGCTCATCGCCGGCACGGAACGCGGCATCTGCCGGGTCAGCTTCGGCGACGCCGACGACCAGCTCGCCGCGGGGCTGCGCGCGGAGTTCCCGGCGGCGGATCTGCGCCGCGACGACATCGCGCTCGGCGGCTGGGCGCGCGAGCTCCTGCGCCGCATCGACGGCATGGCACCGTCCATCGACCTGCCGCTGGACATCCGCGCGACGGCGTTCCAGTGGCGCGTGTGGGAGGAGCTGCGCCGCATCCCGCGCGGCGCCACGCGCTCGTACAGCGACGTCGCCGCTGCCATCGGCAATCCGGCGGCGGTGCGCGCGGTCGCGCGGGCCTGCGCGACGAATCCGGCGGCGGTCGCCATCCCGTGCCACCGTGTCAACGGCAAGGACGGCTCGCTCACCGGCTATCGCTACGGCGTCGAGCGCAAGCGCGCGCTGCAGGAGCGCGAGCGCGCGGGCAGCGGCGCCGGCCCGCCGCCCGCCGGCCGACGATCGCAGGTGCGCGGGTAGTGGAGCGGCACTTCACGGTCTCCGGGTTTGTCGTCGACGGCGAGCGGACGCTGCTGCACTGGCATCGCAAGAACGGCATGTGGCTGCCGCCGGGCGGCCACATCGAGCCGGGCGAGGATCCGGTGCAGGCGGTCGTGCGCGAGGTGCTCGAAGAGACCGGCGTCACGGCGGCGGTGGTGCCGCTCCGCGCGCCGGAGGCGTTCGCCCAGCCGGCACAGATCCCGGCTCCGTACACGATCCTGATCGAGGATATCGCCGAGGGCCCGCACCAGCACATCGACCTGATCTATTTCCTGCGTGCCATCGAGGGCGTCGCGTGCGCGCCGCGGGACGGCGAGCCGTTCGTCTGGGTGACCGCGGACCAGCTCCGGCGCGGCGAGGCGCTGCCCGTCGCCTCCTGCGGCGTCGACCTGCCGGTGCCGGAAGACGTGCGGGTGCTCGCGCTTGCGGCCATCGCGGCAGCCGGCAGATAACGTTGGGACGCAGCTACCTGGCGCGTGGACCGCGGCGCGCGCGGGATGCCAGTGGCGCCGACGGCTACGGGAAGATGCCGCGCGACTGGGTGGCCTCGACGACGCGGCGCACCGCGAGCATGTACGCGGCCTCGCGCAGTGTGCCGCCGGCCCCGGCGTGGATGTCGGCGACCTCCTGGAACGCGCGCTTGATGATCCGTTCAAGGCGAAGGTTCACCTCGTGCTCCTCCCAGAAGAAGGACTGCAGGTCCTGCACCCACTCGAAGTATGAGACGATGACGCCGCCCGCGTTGGCGAGGATGTCCGGCACGACGTACACACCGTTCTGCGCCAGGATGCGATCGGCCTCCGGCGTCGTCGGGCCGTTCGCGCCCTCGACGATCATCTTCGCACGGATGCGCTCCGCGTTGCCGCCATGGATCTGCCCTTCGAGCGCCGCCGGCACGAGGATATCGACCGGCAGCTCGAGCAGCTCGGCGTTGGTGATGTGGGTGCCGGGGTGGCCGTCCGGGATGAGGCCGCGCGTGCGTTTCCGCTCGACCAGCGCGGCGATGTCGCCGAGGCCATCGGCGGCGTAGATCGCGCCTTCCGAGTCGCTGACCGCGACGACCTTCGCGCCCGCTTCGCCGAGCAGCTTCGCGGCGGTGGCACCGACGTTGCCGAAGCCCTGCACGGCGACCGTCGCGCCCTCGAGCGCCATCCCGCGCGCGCGGCACGCCTCCTGCGTCACGAACAGCACACCGCGCCCCGTCGCCTCGACGCGGCCGGTGCTGCCGCCGATCGACACCGGCTTGCCGGTGATCACCGCGGGGGCCGAGTGGCCGTGCATCATGCTGTAGGTGTCCATGATCCACGCCATCACCTGCGCGTCGGTCCCCATATCGGGCGCCGGCACATCCGCGTCGGGGCCGATGAGCATGCCGATTTCGGCGGCGAACCGCCGCGTCATGCGCTCGAGCTCGCCGGTGCTGAGCGCGCGCGGGTCGACGATGACGCCGCCCTTCGCACCGCCGAAGGGGAGGCCGGCGACGGCGCACTTCCACGTCATCCACATCGCCAGCGCGCGCACTTCATCGAGGGAGACGTTGAGGCTGTAGCGCAGGCCGCCCTTGACGGGGCCGCGCGCCTCGTTGTGGTGGACGCGGTAGCCGGTGAAGACGCGCACAGTGCCGTCGTCCATCTTGACCGGAAAGTTGACGGTGAACTCGCGCTTGCAGTGCCGCAACACTTCGCGCATGCCAGGGTCGATGCCCATCTTGCCGGCGACGGCGTCGAGCTGCTCGCGTGCGTCGTGCCAGGGGTTGCCCGCGGGCGCCTGCGCCGCGGGGGCGGTCGTGGTCATCGGCTTCCCTCCGCGATGCGGACGTGCATGCGCACTACGGCTGCTCCACCGTCTCGCGCACCCACGCGCCGTCCGGATAGGGCGCCGTGGGGAGGGCCGCGTCCAGCATGGTCGCGGCCATGGCAGCGGCGCCGTTGCGCAGGTAGGCACGGCAGTCGCCGGCGGTGCGCCAGGCCGTCACTTCGACCATCGAGCCGGGCTCCTCCCCGCGGCGCAGCTCGTGCGAGACGAAGCCCGGCTGCCGCTCGAGGAACGGACGCAGCCGCGCCAGCAGCGGCCCGCGGCGGGCATCCCACTCTTCGGGCCTGGTGACCGTGGTCGTACGGCGAAGCGTCGAGATGACCATCCGCGCCTCCTGCTGCGCACCGCCAGCTTGCCGCGTCCCGGGCCCCCGGCGCAATAGGGGATTGTCCGGCGGCCGCGGGAACGGCGCGTCCGGGCGGCCGCTCCTTGAACATGGCTCGCTCAGAGGTCAGACACTGGAGGCTAGACGACGGAAGGTGGAAGCGCCCAGACGCCCCGCATGGGTGATGTTTCATCCGCAGGGATGGCGCCGCCGCGCCATGAGGGACTGCTACGGGGCCAGCCCGGGGCGGCTCAGCAGGGCCTCAGCTTCGGCAAGGAACGAGGCGTCGACGCGGGTCGCGTGCTCCACGCCAGTGCGGGCGAAGAGCAGCACGACCTCGCGCACGGGCATACCCGTCGTGCACTGGGCCGCCCACGCATAGATCAGGGCCTGTGCGCGGTACGACGCCGCCCGCTCCTCGACCTCGGCGCGAGACACCGCATCGGTCTTGAAGTCCACGATCACAATCTCGCCATCCTCGATGAACAGCAGGTCGATGCGCCCCTCGGCGAGCCCGTCGGCGCCGGCCGGGAGCGGCGCGGTGAACGGCACCTCGCGCAGCACACGGGAGCTGCGCAGCGCCCGTGCGATGACGTCGGAAGCGAGGGCGCTGCCGGCAACGCGCGCGATCTCGTCCTCGCGGCCCGTCAGGCCGAACTCCGCGGCGACCGCGTGCGCCATAGCGGCCACGTCGCCGGGCCGGCGGAGGTCGATGCGCTCCAGGAGCGCGTGGACGGCGCTGCCAAAGTCCGTCGCCTGGCCGCGCCAGCCGGACGGCCCGTAGGGGACGCCGTCGCCATCGGCCGGTGGCTCCCACGCGTCCTTCAGCGAGCCGGCGGTGCGCACGTCAAGCGGGGCCGACGCGCTCCCAACGAGCGCATCATGCGCGTGTTGCCACGCTGCCCGCTCGTCGCCCACCCGCTCGATATCCGCGACCGGCGCGTCCGGCAGGGGCCGCCGCCAGACCGGAGCGTCGGCGGGCGGCGCTTCGATGGCGGCGCCGTCGATCAGCGACGGCTCGTCCTCGACGCCGGCGATGCGCAGCAGGTCGTTGGCGGACCGTATCGTTTCGGGCGTCGGCCGCGCATCGGAGGTCACGAACACGGGGACGACGAGCCGGTCCTTCGCGCGGGTTGCCGCGACGTACAGCAGCCGGCGCTGCTCGGCGTCGTCGTGCACCTGCTCGGCGGCGAGCGCGGCGTCCCAGCCGGGCGTCCAGAACCGGTGCTCGTCCTTCCACAGCTTGATGTGCAGCCGTCCCGTCGCGCGATCGGCGATGATCCGCGTGCGGTCGCTGCGCTGCGTGTTCATGTTGGCGAAGACGACGACCGGAAACTCCAGCCCCTTGGCCGCGTGGACGGTGACGATGCGCACCACGTCGTCCGTTTCCTCGCTGATCGCGGCGTCGGTCTCGTCGGACGTGCGCGCGGTGTTCTCCTTCAGCCAGCGGACGAAGCCGCGCAGGCCGCCGCCGGCCGCCGCGAACGCGCGCGCCTGGTCGACGAGCTTCAGCAGGTTCGCGGCGGCCTGCTCGCCCTGCGGCTGAAGCATCGCCAACTCAACGAGCCGCGTGTCGTCCAGGACGGCGCGCACGATGTCTGGCAACACCTTCGTATGCCGCAGGCGCCGCAGCGCGGCGAGCCGCCGCAGCGCATCGGGCACGGGGCCAGCAGTGGCGGGGCGCAGGCGCAGACCGTTGAAGCCGCCGCCGGCGGCCCGGTGGAGCAGCAGCTCTTCGTCGGACAGGCCGAAGGCCGGCGAGCGGAGCGCCGCCACCGCGGCGACCTGGTCGGTCGGGTCATCGATGGCACGCAGGATGGCGATGAGCTCGCGCACCTCCTGGCGCAGGAAGAACGTACGGCCGCCCTCGTGCCGATAGGGCACACCAGCACGGGCGAGCGCATCCTCGTAGGCGTCCAGCTCGGCGCGGCTCGGGATCAGCATGGCGATGTCGCGGTACCTGGCCGGGCGGCCATCGCGCAGCGCCCACCGGGCATGCTCCACGCTGGCACGCACCAGCGACGCCAGCGCGCCGGCCTCCGCGGCGCGCAGCTCGCGCGCAGTCGCGCCATCCACCACGCAGCGCACGACGTTCACGGCCTGCTCGCGAGGCACCCCGTACTCTGGATGGCCCTCCAGGCCGATGTAGCCCGGCTGCACGCCGGGCTGTGGGGTGATCAGCCTGCCGAAGCGCTCGTTGACCCACGCGATGATGGGCTGGGCGGAGCGGAAGTTCTGCACGATCGGGTACGCCCGGCCGCCGAAGATGTGCCGCTTCACGTCGTCGTACATGGCGATGTCGGCCCGGCGGAAGCGGTAGATCGACTGCTTGGGGTCGCCGACGACGAAGAGGCTGCCGGGACGCAGGCGCGCGCGCCGCCAGTCGTGCGCGCCGGAACCATCGTCGCACAGCCAGACGATCAGCTCGGCCTGCAACGGGTCCGTGTCCTGGAACTCATCGACGAGGATGCAGCGGTACTGCTGCTGGAAGTACCGCCGTACTTCTGTGTTGTCGCGCACGAGGTCGCGCGCCCAGATCAACAGGTCGTCGAAGTCGGCGGTGCCGGCCCTCTTCCGTTCTTCCGCGTAGTGCTCGACGAAGCCCTGGAGCCAGACCAACAGGCGCGCCGTCGCCGCCTGCTTCATCGCGTCGGCGCAGCGTGCAAGCGCGTCGCGCACGCGGGCGAGCGCCGCCTTGACCTTGCGGCAGTCGTCGGCGGTCCGCCAGTGCGCCTGGTTGCCCGCGGAGGCGTTCGGGCGCTGCGCCGTGGCGATGGCGTGCCGGAGTGATTCGGGATGGCCACGCAGCGCATCGAATGCGCGCTGCATCGCGAGCACGCGGCGGAGCTGTTCGAGCGCACGATCCGCCTCGTCGATCGCGAGCGGCTCGAGCGCACGCAGCGTTTCGCACTCAGTGGCAAGCATGCGCAGGAAGCCATCGACGTCCGCGTCTTCGACCGGGAATGGGACCAGGGGCAGCACGTCGCGGTGGCGGTGCAAGGCCTCGGCGGCTTCGCGCACGCAGGCGTACTCGAGTCCGAGGTTGAGCGCGTCGAGCAGGGCCGGCGGCGGCGGCTCGTGCGCCATCTCGCCGGCGATCCAGTCGGCGTACGCCGCTTCGAAGCCGAGCTGGGCCGGCAGGTCCGTGAGCACGCTGAAGCCGGGGTCGATGCCCGCCTCGACGGGCCGTTCTCTGAGCAGGCCCGCGGCAAACGCGTGGATCGTCTCGATGTGCGCGCGGTTCAGGTCACGCAGGGCTGCCTCGAACCGGGCGCACTCCTCCGATCCGGCGTCGGCGGCGCCGCGTGCGGCTTCGAGCTGCTCACGCACCCGCGCGGCCAGCTCCGCCGCCGCCTTCTCGGTGAAGGTGATGACGGCGATCTCCTGCACGCGCGCGCGGGCGCTGCGCACGATCTGGACGACACGGTCGACGAGCACGGTCGTCTTTCCGGTGCCTGCGCCCGCCTCGACGCACATGTTCTCGTCGACCCGCGTGCGGATCTCCTCGCGCGCCTGCGCGTCCGCCGGCACGAATGGCGCGCTCATGCGATGTCCCCCAGCGCGATGTACGCCTCTCCGCGGGGGTCGCCGGACTTGCGCCGCATCACGCGCTCGATGCGCGCGTCGCAGACGTCCTTGTAGTCGCAGTACTTGCACTGCCTGTCCTTGTCCGGATGCGGCGCGAAGAAGCCGTCATCAATGCCTTCGGCGATCGTCCCGAGGATACGGGGCAGGTCGGGCGCGCGCTCCATGATCTCTTCGCTGCTCATCCTCGGACGCCGGAACGCGCCGCGGCTGCTGGCGAAGAAGTATTCGGCCTCGCCGCGCTCCGGCGCGATGCCGAGGAGTTGCGCCGCGGCGTGCACGTAGACCGGGAGCTGCAACGCCGTGCCGCCTTCAAGCGTCACCTTGGTCTTCGCCTTGCCGGTCTTGTAGTCGATGACGCGAAAGCGCGTGCGCGCGTCGTCCCAGTCGATACGGTCGATCCGGCCCTGGAGCCGGACCTCGCGGCCGCCGGCGGAAAGCACGAGCGGGTCAGCGCTCGTCAGCGGGTCTTCAGGGCCCTCGCGGGGGTGCCACTGCGGCCCGAAGCCCACCTCAAAGGCACGCGGGGTGAGGCCCGACCCCGCCTCAGCGGCCTCCTCGTCGTACCAGCGCACGAGGTCCTCGTGGATCTGCCGCTGATCGAGCTGCCAGATCAGCGCCCTGCCCGTGAGTCCGCGCCGCTCACGGAGCGCACCCTCCTCTCGGGCGACATCGAGCAGCCGCGGGATGTGCCGATCGCGTGCGCCGGGCCGCGGCGGGTCGCCGGGACAGACCTCGCGCATGAAGCGCTCCAGGATCGCGTGGATCAGCGTGCCGCGCTCCAGGCTGTCGATGCGCTCGATCGCTTCCGGCTCATCGAGGGGTTCAATGCGCAGGACGTAGCGGAGGAAGTAGCGGTACGGGCAGGTCGCGTACATCTCGAGGCGGCTCGGCGATACGGCTTCATTCCGCGCGAACGGCGACAGGTCACGCGCCGCGGCGACGGCCTCGGCGGCCGACATGCAGCCGTCGTACGGGGTCAACGCGCGGGCCCCGCGTGCATCCCGTGCGGCGAGCGCGCGCGCGAAGGACGATGCGCGGCGCGGGTCGGCTGCGTCGCTCGCGAGCGCGCGCACGTCCTCGCCGCCGGAACGCCCGGTGGCGTACGCGTGCACGAGCGTCCGGTCGTACTCGGCCGCCGACAACGCGTCCGCGAAGTCGTCGGCGGCGAGGCGCCCTGCCTGCAGGCGCCGGACGAATCCGCTCTGGTCGAGCTCGTCGATCCGGAGGCGGCGTCCCTCGAGCGCCTCCGCGGTCGCCCGGAAGAAATACGACGGCAGGTACTTGCCGCTTCCGCCCGCCTCGGCGCGCGCGTACGAGACCTGCAACTGCTCGCTGGCGGCCTGCATGGCGAGCCAGTACGTCAGCATCTCGCTGTCCGGCTCCGTGCGCAGCGGCAGCACGCCCGCACCGGCGGCGTTCAGCTCGCGCCGCTCGCGCTCGAGCAGCAGCGGGTCGGGTCGCGGGGGCGCGGGCCACGCGCGCTCCGCGACGCCGAGCACGCAGACGGCACGGAAGCGCAGGTGCCGCAGGGAGGTAGCATCGACCACGGCGACGCCCTGCCGTCCGAAGCTGCGCGCCGGCTCGCGGAGCACGCGCGAGGCATCGTGCAACTCCAGGTCGTCGCGCACCGTGCGGCAGAAGACGTCGAAGGTGACGCGCTCACGCACCGCGCTGAGCGTGTTCAGCTCGTCGAGCGCCTCGATGACCGGCTCGACGCCGGCGGCATACGCCGTGGCGAGGGCGCGCAGGTACCGCAGATGCTCCGCCCATGCCGCCTCATCGGGGTGCGCGGCGAGCGCCGCGGCGAACGCCGCCACGAACGAACGGAACGCGTCGACACGCGCGGCGCGCTCGGAGAGCCAGTCCTCGCCGCGCTCGGCGGCGCGCGCGCGCTTCTCGGCAGCAAGGCGCTGGAGGCGCTCGTCCCACTGCGCCGCGCCGTCGATGATCCCGGCCTCGCGCGTGAAGGTCTCCCATTCGGAGGGGCTGGCGTAGGTGCCGGATGGCAGCGTGTCGCGCGGTAGTTCCGTCTCGGTGAGAAACTCCATCACCTGCGCCCGGCGCAGTCCTCCATCGGCGGCCAGTTCGAGCAGCGACAGGACGCGGCGCCCGAGGGGATGCTCGGCGAGCGGCCGCCCCTCGTGCAGGTACGTGTCGATGCCGGCCTCGCGGAAGATCTCATCGACCAGCGCGCGGTACGTCTCCGCGCCCCGGTACACGACGGCCATCTCATGAAAGCGGATGCCGGCGCGCGCCCACTGCAGGCAGGCGCGCGCGGCTTCCCACACTTCGCGCACCGTGTCGGGGGCACCGACGAGCGTCACACCGCCGGGACGTCCGGCTGGCTGGCTAGCGTCGCGGGAGACGAGATCGTCGCGGAACAGCGAGCGGGCCACCCGCGGCGGGCCGGATGGATCCGACAACGGCAGTCGTTCCTGCGGCGCGTCCGCGAAGAGCCGCTGCCGGAAGGCAAGGTGCGCGTCGTCGGCGTCGAGGCCGGAGTGCGGGAGGAAGACCGCGACGTCGTGCCGCGCGGCGATCTGCTGGACCATGCGCAGGTGCAGCTCCGGCAACGACCACACGCCGTAGATGAACAACGGCCCTTCGAACGCGCCCGGGTCGACGGCACGGCAGTCGTCGGCGGGCGCGACGAAGGACGCACGGCGGCCCGCGTACAGGCCGTACAACCGCGCCAGCTCGTCGAGCTTGGCGCCGGCCGCCGGGAGCGCCGCCGCCGCCGCCCGGGCAGCGCGCGCAAACCCTTCCACCGTGAATCCGCCCAGTTCCAGCTCGCCAAACAGGCGCTGGAGCGCACGCGCGAAGCCGTCGCGGCCGCGGATACCGGCGAAGTAGCCACCGGCCTGTTCCGCCATCTCCCGGACCAGCAAGCGCTCGGCCCACCGGCTCGGGCGCGGGCGGGCGCGGGAGGCGCCCGTCCGCGCCAGATCCTCCGCCAGCTCCTGCGGCAGCACGTAGCGGACGTTGAGCTGCGCGAGGCCGCGGCGCGCGAGTGTGCGACGCAGGTAGGGCCGCAGGAGCACGTGGCCGACGAGCACCGTGACGGGCGCGAGCGCGTCGTCCGGGCGCGCGCCGGCGACCGCCCGAGCGAGCGCGCCCTCTATCGCAGCGAGATCGCCCATAATCAGGCGTGGCCGGGGCATGTCAGGCGCAAGTATAGCCCCGGCGGGCGACAACCCCTGTCGCCGCGACGCGCGCCAACACAGGAAGTTCCCCCGGAAGGAGCGCATGATGCCGCACTACCAGAAGCCGGGATGGCTGACGCAACACGTCTTCAACGCCATCATCGCGGGCGCTGCCAGGCTGGGCCTGAGCGTGCGGGGCTCGCGGGTGCTGGCGGTGCGCGGGCGCAGGAGCGGCGTATGGTGCGAGACGCCCGTGAACCCGCTGACCGTCGACGACGACCGGTACCTCGTTGCGCCGCGCGGCGGGACGCAGTGGGTGCGCAACCTGCGGGCGGCGGGCGGCGGCGAATTGCGCCTCGGGGGCAAGGCGGAGCCGTTCCTGGCCCAGGAGCTCCTCGACACGCAGAAGGTCGAGGTGCTGCGCAACTACCTGCGGCACTGGAAGATGGAGACCGGCATCTTCTTCGACGGCAAGACAGCGACATCGACGGACGAGGAGCTGTTGAGCATCGCGCCGCACCACCCGGTGTTCCGCATCACGCGCGAGGAGCCGTCAGGGTAGCCCGGCGCGGCCGCGCGCATGGCTGCCGAAGCCGATCGCGGGCCGTCTGCGCGGCGTCGAGATCTGTGAGCCGCGCGCGATGGACTGTACACTTGCCCGGCATGGAGCATGACGAGAGCACCCCGCCGTACACGCTGATCCGCGACCTTCCCGCGTCGGACCGCCCGCGGGAGCGCCTGCGGGATTTCGGCGCGCAGGCGCTCTCGACGCAGGAGCTCATCGCGATCCTGCTCCGTACCGGCACGCCGAAGGAGAGCGCGCTGACGCAGGCATCGCGGCTGCTCGCGCGCTTTGCCGGCCTCCCCGGCCTGGCACGCGCTTCGTTCGCCGAGCTGCGCAACGAGAAGGGGCTCGGCGAGGCGAAAGCGGCCCAGCTCCAGGCGGCGCTCGAGCTGGGTATGCGCGCCGCATCGGCGATGCCCGATGAGCGCCGCATCTTCAAATCCCCGGACGACATCGCCACCATCGCCCTGGCGGAGATGTCGCTGCTGGAGCAGGAGTGCGTGCGCGTGCTGCTGCTCGATGCGCGGATGCGCATGATCGGCTTCCCGGAGGTGTACCGAGGGAGCGCCCACACGGCACAGGTGCGGATCGCCGAGCTGCTGCGCGACGCCGTGCGCGTGAACGCGACGCAGATCGTGCTCGTGCACAACCACCCGTCCGGAGACCCGACACCGTCGGCGCCGGACATCCAGATGACCAAGATGGTGTTCGATTCGGCGCGGGTGATGGACATCACGCTGCTGGACCACATGATCATCGCGGGCGGGCGCTACGTCAGCATGAAGGCCGTGAACATGGGGTTTCCCCATGGCTCGTGAGCTGCCGGCTCGCGCGCGCGGGTTTCTCGACGGCGGCCGCAAGGCGCGGCTCGTCGCGCTCGACATGGACGGGACGCTGCTGGAGCGCGGGAGCGCGATCAGCGACGGCAACGCGGCAGCCGTCCGGGCGGCGGTCGCGGCCGGCGTGCAGATCGTGCTCGCGACCTCGCGCTGGTACGTGCTGGCGAAGCGCACGGCCGACCTCCTCGGCATCACCGCGCCGCTGATCTGCCACAACGGGGCGCTGATCCGCGGCCCGCATGACGACGCGCCGCTGCTCGACCTGATCATCCCCACCGGCACCGCAACAGAGATCGCGCGGATCGCGGACGACGCCGGATATGAGGGCATGGTCACGGTGGACAACGTGACCTACCTCGCGGCAGGCCGCGCCGAAGGGGACGCGTCCCGGCTGCCAGCCGGCATCGTGCTGACGCAGCGACTGTCGGCGCACATCGCAGCGGGCGCACAGGCGTTCCTCTTCTTCGGGCAGGAAGCGGTGGACGGCGTGCGGGCGCGGCTCGACGGCAGGCACGACGGTGCGCTGACGCTCGCCCGGGGCTACAGCGAGACCTTCCCGCCGTACCTGAACATCGTGCACGGCGCCGCGGACAAAGGACGCGCGCTCCTCATGGTCTGCGAGCGCCTCGGCGTCGAGCCCGACGAGGTGATGGCGATCGGCGACGCGGCGCCGGACCTGGAGATGATGCGCGTGGCCGGGCTGAGCGTCGCGATGGGCAATGCGCCGCCGGAGGTCCAGGCGGAGGTCGATGTCGTCGCCCCGGACAACCGCGAGGACGGGGTCGCGTGGGCGATCCGCCGGTTCGCTCTATAGGGCATCACATGCACATCGCCCGCGACCGACGCGGGCGGGCACACGGGCCCGCCCCTACTGCTCTTCGATGACGATGGTGTTGATCTTCGTGCCGGGCGTGGTCGCCGTCGCCGGGTCGCGCGGCATGATCTTGTCGAGCACGTCGCGGCCGGACACGATCTGCCCGAACGCCGTGTACTTGCCATCAAGGTTGGGCTGCGGCGCGTAGCAGATGAACCACTGGCTGCCTGCGGAGTTCGGCGCCGAGGTCTTGGCCATGCCGATCGTGCCGTCGAGGAACTTCCGGGCGTTGACCTCGTCCTTGATCGTGTAGCCGGGCCCGCCGCTGCCCGTGCCGGTAGGGTCGCCCGCCTGCGCGACGAAGCCGGGGATGACACGGTGGAACGTGACGCCATCGTAGAAGTGGTTGCGCGCCAGGAAGACGAAGTTATTGACGGTAACGGGCGCGTCTTTCGGGAACAGCTCGAGCTTGATGTCGCCGATGTCCATCTTGATCGTGGCGAAGTACTTCTTGTTGACGTCGATGGTCATGGGCGGTGGTGCGGCGTAGGTCTTGGGAGTCGTCGTCGTGCCTCCTGGCTGCGTCGATGTGGCGGCCGGCGTGCTGGCGGCCACGGGCGTCCCTCCGGTTGCCGGCGTCTGCGGGCTCGGGGTCGATGTCGTGTTGCCGCTGCCGCCGCAGGCGCTGACGATAACGGCGGCGAGCACCGTCGCGCAGGCAATGGCGAGCTTCATCCCTCGTCCCTTCTTCCCGGTCCGTTGCTGCTCGTGCCGGCTGGCCAGAGCACCATAGCAAAGTCAGCGCCGGTGCGCAGGGGTGTAGCGCGCCGGATCGCATGCATGACTTCATGCGGCGTGCGCCACTGACCCTTGTCCCAGACGGCGCAACCGCCACAATTCGGCCACGGATCAGGAGGTCTGCGTGCTGAGATATCCATCGGTCCGTGCCGGGGACGCCGGCTGAAGGTATATGTGGAACGCGGCAGCAATCCGCCGAAGATCAAGACAGCCGTCTGGGAAGGGGATTAACCATGGGCTTTGACCCGGTCACGTACGATCCTGACGCAGATGCGCTGTACGTCCGATTCAGCGAGGAACCGGTCGCGAAGACGGTCACGGTCGACGACTTTCGCATGATCGACTATTCGGACGATGGCGCGATCGTCGGCATCGAGTTTGTAGATGTCTCTGGCGGGATCGATCTCCGCGATATCCCGTTCGGCCCGCGAGTAGAGCGTCTGATCCACGACCACGGATCCCAGTTCAAGATCCTCGTGTAGTCGCCCCGCCGTCAACCTACTCCAGCTCCGCGATGCTCGCGCGAAGCCCTTGGAGGCGCGCCTCGACGGCGGCGAGCCGCGCCTGCTCCGTAGCGACGATGCGTTCGGGCGCCTTGGCGCGGAACTGCTCGTTGTGCAGCTTCGCCGCGATGCGCGCGCCTTCGGCCTCGGCCTCGGCGACGTGCTTCTCGAGCCGCGCGCGCTCGGCGGCGACGTCGAACAGGCCGGCCAGTGGCACGACCGCGGTGACGCCTTCGAGCACGGCGGTGGCCACCTGCTCGCGCGGCGCGTCGTCCCCGGCGCCAACGATGTGCAGCGGCCTGACGCGCGCCAGGGCCTCGATGTACGGTGCGCCGGCCGCGAGCGTGCCGCGCGCGCCGTCGCCGACGGCGTAGGCCTCGATGAAGCGCGCCGGCTCGACCTTCTTCTCGGCGCGGATGTTGCGGATCGCGCGTACCACATCGATCAGCAGCGTCATCTCGCGCTCGGCGGCAGCATCGGCGTAGCCGCTCTCCCCGCGCGGGTACGGCGCGACGATCAGCGCCTCGGCGCCGACGCCGTCGAGCTTCTGGACGAGCGCCTGCCAGATCTCTTCCGTTACGAACGGCATCACGGGGTGCAGCAGGCGCAGGCAGCGTTCGAGCACGTAGACCA
>JAKAMA010000019.1 GCA_021813085.1 Chloroflexota bacterium
GCCGGCGAACGCGCACATCCGGCTGGCGCTCTACGGGACGAACGGCAGCGGCGACCCGGGGGCGCTGCTGGCGCAGACGGGGGAGGGGGTGGCCGCGGCCGGCTGGAACACGCTGGCGGTAGCGGCGGGGCCGTCGCTGGCACCGGGGACGTACTGGATCGTGGCGCAGACGGACAACGTGGCGACGGTGTACCGCTTCGCAAGCGGGCTGACGGCGACGGACTACGTAGGCTGGGCGCCGCAGGCGTACGGGGCGTTCCCTGCGGGCATCGGCGGCTGGGCGAAGTTCGCCACCCAGTCGTTCGCGATGTACGGCACCGTTTCCACGGCACCGTAGCGCGAACCCTCACCGACGCGTCCGTTTTGCCTGGTCGCGCACGTAGTCCGCGCGTGAAGGCGTGGCCGGCCGGCGCATCGCGCGCGGCGATCTCCGTCCTGTCAGTACGCGCCGCGCGCCAAGATGACGGCCGGTAGCGTGCGTGCGATGATGACGAGGTCGCGCGCGAGCGCACACGTCTCGATGTACTCCACGTCCAGCCGGACCGTGTCGTCCCACGAAAGCAGGCTGCGGCCGCTGACCTGCCAGAGCCCCGTCATTCCGGGCTTGGCCGACAGCCGGCGCAACTCGCGGGCGTTGTACGCGGCGACTTCGTGCGGGAGCGGTGGCCGGGGCCCGACGATGGACATGTGCCCGAGGAGTACGTCGAACAGGTTCGGCAGCTCGTCGAGGCTCGATTTGCGCAGGAACTTGCCGACCCGCGTGCGCCGCGGATCCTCGCGCATCTTGAAGATCGGCCCTTCGTGCTCGTTCTCGAGGTCCGCGGTGACGCTGACGTGGTCAGCATCCTCGCGCATCGTGCGGAACTTGAAGAAGGTGAAGATCTCTCCGCCCATCTTGACGCGCGGCTGTCTCAGGAGCGCGGGGCCACGCGAGTCGAGCTTGATCGCCAGGGCGATGATCAGCATCGGGATGCCAAGGACGGCGATCGCGGCGACAGCGATGACGATATCGAGCGCCCGCTTGACGCGTCTCTCGACACGGCGGTCGTCGCGCCGCGCCGGCGTGAGCGCGTCGTTGATGGTGCGCGCGATGTCCAGTTCGCGAGGGAGAGTGGACATAAGAAGACCGTTCGCATGCGGATGCAGAGTTCTCGCGCAGTCTGTCAGGCGCGCGTTGAACACCGGTTGACGGGGCGTTGATTACGAGGTCAGAAGTCTCGGCGACCCGACGTGGGCCTCGGTCGTGTTGCAGCGCTCGCTGCCGGTCACGAGGCGGTACCCGATGCCGGGCACGTTCTCGATCAGGATGTCGTCCGTATCCGCGTGGGCGGTGAGCTTTCGCCGCAGGTGAGAGATGTGCGTCTTGAGGACGTTCACGTCGCCCCGGTCCGACGGCCAGGCGAACTGCAACAAGCGCTCCACCGTCGCGACGCGCTTGTGGTTGGCTAGCAGGCACTGCAAGAGCCGGAACTCCAGCCTCGTGAGCCGCACCGATTGTCCGGACACGCTGACGTCGCCGGTGTCAGCGTCGAGACGCAGCGGCCCCGCCTGCAGCGCGCCCGTCGGCGCCGCTGCGCGCGCGCGGCGCGTCACCGCACCGATGCGCATGATGAGCTGCCGGAAGCTGTACGGCTTCGTGACGTAGTCGTCGGCGCCCAGCTCGAACGCGCGGGCCATGTCCCATTCCGAGTCGCGCGCCGTGACCATGATCAGCGGTGTATTCGAGGTCTCTCGTACGCGGCGACACACCTCGAAGCCGTCGATCGGGCCGATGCCGATGTCGAGCAGTACAACGTCGGGCTGCTCGGAAAAGAAGTGCGCGAGCGCCTGGTTCGCATCGTGGGCCAGCGTCACGCGGTGGCCCTCCCGGCGTAGCGCGTACTCGGTAACGTCCGTCAGGTCGACGTCGTCGTCAGCCAGCAGGATGTTCATAGCGTCGTCGTCTGGCAGGCGTCGCCGCGCTCAGCCTGAGCTCCCCCTGTCTGCCGAAGGTAATCGCCCGTGGCTCTGCATTTGGTTGAGAACGCGTCACTCCGGGGTGAAGAATTGCGTTCACGCGCTCGCCGCCGCGGCCAGCGGCGCGCCGGTGAGGCGATAGCCGACGCTCGGCACCGTGTGCAGGTAGCAGGGATGCGATGGGTCCGGCTCGATCTTCCTCCGCAGGTTCCGCACGTGGCTCTTCAGCATGCGCCCGTCGGAGATGCCCTGGTAGCCCCAGATGCGCTGAATCAGCTCGTGATGGCGGACGACGTGGCCGTCCCGCAGGCAGAGCGTGTGCAGCAGCCGAAACTCCAGGTTGGTGAGCTGCACATCGCGCCCGTCGATGCGCGCCTGGTTCATCTGCATGTCGAGCTCCAGGTCGCCGATACGGATGTAGCGCGCGCGTGTCTCGCCGGTCGCCTGGTTGGCACGGCGGAGCACGGCTTCGATCCGCGCCACGAGCTGCGCCGGGCTGAACGGCTTCGTGATGTAGTCGTCTGCGCCGACGTTGAGCCCGCGCACGACCTCCTCGTCGGACCTCTGCGCGGTGAGCATGACGATCGGCGTCGCCGAATTGAGCCGCACCTGCCGGCAGACTTCCCAGCCGCCGAGCCGTGGCAGGTTGAGGTCGAGCAGGATGAGGCTCGGTGACGCGCTCTTCCAGAGGCGCAGCGCGCTCATGCCGTCGCCGGCGGTGAGCACGTCGAAGCCGGCGCGGCGCAGCACATACGAGAGGATGTGCGACAGCTCTTCTTCGTCCTCGACAACCAGGATCGACATCGCGGCTTCTCCTCGCCCTGGCTAGCGGGCAACCGAGCGTATCCGGCGTTCGGGCACGTGCACGTTTGGCTCCTGCTCGTACGGCTGCTCCGCGGCCGACGCGCCGAGCCCGCTGTTGAGCGCATACGCCGCCGCCTGCACGCGGTTCTTCACGCCGAGCTTCTGCATGACAGAACGCAGGTGCGCCCGGACGGTGTGCACGGAGACACAGAGTTTGTCCGCGATCTGCTGGTTCGTGTCCCCCAGCGCCAGCAACGCCAGCACATCGATCTCGCGGTTACTGAGTTCGCTGTCCCCTGCGCGCGGCTTCCGGCCGGTTGCCATCGCCGCGTAGTCGGCGACCAGCCGCGTCGCCAGGCGTGGCGTCACCGTGATCTCGCCGGACACTGCCTGGCGCAGCGCGGCCACCAGGCGCGCACCGTCCGTGTTCTTGTCCAGCACGCCGCGGGCGCCGCAGCGCAACGCCGCCAGCGCGTCGTCGCTGTCATCGCCCATCAGCAGGAGCACCACGGGCGTGCGGTTCGGGTCGCGGTAGAGCCGCTGGGCCGCCGGCCCGCTCGCCATGTTGGGCGCGTGCACGGACAACAGCACGACGTCCGCTGCCGAAGCGACCACGCTCTCGACCACGTCGAGCGCGAGCGGGCGCTCACCGACCACGTGGACGTCCGGCTCGTGGCGCAGCAGGCGGGTCAGCCCGTTGCGGAACAGGAGATGGTCGCAGACCAGGTAGAGACGAATGGTCATCCTACTCACTTACCGGTTACACATCTACCCGGCGAGACAGAGGTGGAAGAGATGCGACCAAGCGTTTCGCGGTCCCCCACCGGTGCGACGCCGCCGTCATCGAAGCGAGACGAGCAGGGCCGCCGCCGTCCAACATCGGAGACAGCCAATTTCTGCTGATCCCGCGATGCCGCGACTCGCACTCCCTGCACTGTCGTGGCTGAGCAGTCTTCCCACCGACTGAGGGAAGGTCGTGCCGATTGAATCACGCCACCCCGCTACTTGTCAATCCATTATTGACAAGATTCTCGCTTGACATACCGGCGATGTTAACCTCAACGCAGCATCGCCCCCGGCGTTTCACTACCTCACCGCATCCTGTCCTCAATCGGATCCTGACGCTCCGAGTAGTCCGATCCGCCGACCGGCGGTCGCCGCTTGGACGCATGAAAAACGTCCGAACGCACGAGCGCGAATCTATCCGTCCCCGCGATGTGGCGCCGATGGTGCCCCAGTACGATGCGTTGGAGGAATCCGCGCGTGTGGAGCCGAGATCCGGCATGGGCCGCCAGTGGGCGCCGAGGGCGCGCAGGACGTGAGATGACGCAGTCAACCCGCGTCTTCATCCTCCATCGGCACAGCCTGTTCCGCGACCTCGTCCTGAGCGCGCTGACCGCCGATGCACGGATCGACGTCATCGGCGCCACCGAGAGCCGTCTCGAGGCCGACCGCTGGGTGCGCGAGGAGAAGGCGAACGCCGCCATCGTCGAGATCGACCCCGGCTTTGCAACGGACGACGACCTGCGGGCGTTGTTTCACCAGTGGAGCCGCAGTCGCGGATTTGTGGTCTTGGGGGCAGGATTCACGGAGCCACGCGTTGACGTCTATCTGCGCAAGACGCAGCCGGCGTCCGCGGAGGACATCGCGTCCGTGTTGAGTGCCGCCCTGAACTGATGGGGGGATGGCCTCGATGGCGCTAGACACGATCCCGCAGCGGACGCCGCGAGTGCGCCTGTTCGGGCTGCCGCTCGATGCGTTGTCGCCGGAGGCCGTCGAGGCGCGGCTCGATGCGCTTGCCGGCGACGGGCGCCACCACCAGGTGGTCACCGTCAATACCGACTTCGTCGCCGTCGCCCGGCGAGACCCCAGCTTCCACGCGCTGGTCTGCGATGCGGACCTCGTCGTGCCGGATGGCGCCCCGATCCTCTGGGCCGCGCGGTTGCGCGGCCACCGGCTGCCGAGCCGCATCACAGGCCCGGACATCATCGCCATGGCCGTGCGGCACGCACGGGCGCGCGGTTCGGCGCTCTACTTTCTGGGCGGCGCACCCGGCGTGGCGGCGCGGGCCGTCGACCAGCTCCGGCTGCGCTACGGCGCGTTCAACGTCGCCGGCATCAGCGCCCCTGCCGCCGGTCTCGACGCCGCCGCGGACGCGCGCCTGGCGCGCGAGGTCCGCGATGCGGCACCAGACTTCGTGTTCGTCGGCTTCGGATGCCCCAAGCAGGACTTCTGGATCCGGCGCCACCGCGACCTGGTGCCGGCCGTGTGCGTCGGCGTAGGCGGCAGCTTCAACTACCTCTCCGGCGATATCCGCCGGGCGCCGTCCTGGGCGCAGCGGTCGGGGCTCGAGTGGGCGTTTCGCCTCGCCACCGAGCCACGCCGCCTTGCGCGGCGGTACCTGCTCGATGACTTCCCCGTGGCGCTCGCGCTCGGGTGGGAAGCACTCCGCCACCACGTCGCATCACCCCAGGGTCAGACTCGGAGGAGGGCATGACAACATTTGCTACGGAAGGCGCCGTCGACGCGCGTCGTCACGCATCGCACATCCAGCCCGCAGCCATCGAGGAGCCGCCGGCGCTCGATGTCACCGACCTCGTCGCACTGATCGGCCATGAGCTCTGCACGCCGCTGACCACGATCAGCGCCGCCATGGAGCTCATCGAGTCGGCGCAGGGCCAGCGCCCGAACGCGCTCACCGCGACCGTGCGGCGCCAGATCGCGCGTGTGCTCGCTCTGTTCGAAGCATCCCTGCGCGCAGCGGAGATCGTCGGCGGGGGCCGCGTCGACCGCGACGCACGGGCGTCCGTCCCCGACGTCCTGGAGCGGCTCCGTGACGCCTGGCCCGCCAGCGAACAGCGGCTGCGCCTGCGCGTCGAATGTGCGCCATCGGTGCCGCCGGTCGCCATGGAGGCACGGGCGCTGGAGATCCTCCTCAATAACCTCCTGGTCAACGCCTTCAAACACTCGGGAGGCATGCAGGTCACCTGCGCGGTGGAAGAATGCCGCGGCCGCGTGCACGTCACCGTCAGCGACGACGGGCGTGGCATTCCGGCGCACCTGCGCAAGACCATGTTCGAGCTTGGCGCCCGCGGCGACGCCCGCGGCGGCTCCGGCCTGGGGCTCTACGTCGCCCGCAAGCTCGTCCGCGCGTTCGGTGGCGACCTCCGGCTCGTGCCCGCGTGCCGCGGCGCCGCCTTCCTGGTCACACTCCCGGTGGGCGAGCCATACGGCCCGTCCGGGGAGCAGCCGTCATGACCGCTCGCGACCTTTCCATCATCGGCGCGGGGCACGTCGGCCTCGTCTACGCCGCCGGCATGGCAGAGCTCGGCCACCGCGTCGCCTGCATCGACATCGATGTCGACCGGATCGAGCGCCTGCGCCGCGGTGAGCTCCCGATCTTCGAGCCCGGCCTGGACGAAGCGGTCTGCCGCCACAGCGCGAGCGGCCGGCTCCGCTTCTCCACGTCGTACGAGGATGCTCTGGCCGATGCCGAGTTTATCTTCATCGCCGTCAGTACGCCCTCGACGCCCGATGGCGCCGCCGACCTGCGGGCCGTCCGCGCGGCAGCCCGCGGCATCGCTGCGGCCGTGCGTGGGCGCCGCCCTATCATTATCAACAAGAGCACGGTCCCGGTGGGCACCGGCGACTCCGTTGACCACATCCTCGCCAGCGCGGATGGCCATCGGCCGTTCAAGGTCGTCTCGAACCCGGAGTTCTTGCGCGAGGGCACGGCGCTCCACGACTTCTTCCACCCCGACCGCATCGTGCTCGGCTCGCGCGACCGGGCTGCTGCCGAGCGCGTCGCCGCGCTGTACGAGGGGGTCAACGCGCCTGTCCTCGTCACGGATGTCAAGACCGCCGAGATGATCAAGTACGCGTCGAACGCCTTCCTAGCCACGAAGATCTCGTTCATCAACGAGATCGCCGAGATCTGCGAGGCCGTCGGTGCCGACGCGGCGCAGGTCGCCGCCGGGATGGGTCTGGATGCCCGGATCGGCGGCCACTTCCTGCGTCACGGCATCGGCTTCGGGGGGAGCTGCCTGCCGAAGGACGTGCGCGCGCTCGCCTACATGGGTAGCGTCTTCGGCACGCACCCGCAGCTCCTCAATGCGGTGCTGCAGATCAACGCCGCCCAGCGCCGCCGTGTCCTCCAGAAGGTCCGTACCGCCCTTGGACAGCTCGATGGCGCCCGCATCTGCGTCCTCGGCCTCGCCTTCAAGCCGAACACCGACGACGTGCGCGATGCGCCTGCCATCGACCTGATCCGCCTGTTCCTGAACGAGGGCGCGGACGTCACCGCCTACGACCCGCAGGCGATGACGAAGACGGCCGTCATCTGCCCCGATGCCGCGTATTTCGCCTCGCCCTACGACGCGGCCGCCGGCTGTGACGCCATCATCGTCGCGACCGAATGGCCGGAGTTCCAGGACCTTGACCTCGGGCGGCTGCGCGCCGCTGCCGCGCGCCCCATCTTCGTCGACGGCCGCGGCTTCCTCGACCGCGACGCGATCGAGGAAGCTGGCTTTACCCTCATCTCGGGGCGCGATGATGCCTCGTCGGCGCCCGTATCCGCCCGGGACCGCAACGGGCGCGCGGTAGGCGTGAGCGCATGAGGGCGCTCGTCACCGGCGGTGCCGGGTTCATCGGCTCGCACCTCTGCGACGCGCTGATCGAACGCGGCTGGGCCGCTGTCGCGGTCGACAACTTCATCACCGGCAAGCGTGAGAACGTCGCCCACCTGGAGGGCGATGAGCGCTTCACGCTCGTCGCGTGCGATATCGAAGACGCGCCTCGCGTCGCCTGCGACCTTGTCTTCCACCTCGCCAGCCCGGCGAGCCCCGTCGGCTACGGCCGCCACCCACTCGAGACCCTGCGCGCGAACTCGCAGGGCACCTGGGCCGCGCTCGACATCGCCCGCGCGAACGGCGCGAAATTCCTCCTCGCCTCCACCTCCGAGGTCTATGGCGACCCGCTCGAGCATCCGCAGAGCGAGCGCTACTTCGGCAACGTCGACCCGGTCGGTCCGCGGGCCTGCTACGACGAGGGCAAGCGCTTTGCGGAAGCGTTGACCATGTCGTTCGCCTCGGCGCACGGACTGGACGCCCGCATCGTCCGCATCTTCAACTGCTACGGGCCGCGCAACGACATCGACGACGGGCGCATGGTGCCGACCTTCGCCGGCCAGGCGCTCCGCGGCGAGCCGCTCACCGTGCACGGCGACGGCGCGCAGACGCGCAGCCTCTGCTACGTCGACGACCTCGTGGACGGCCTCCTGGCCGCGATGCTCACTGCCGGTACCGCGGGCCGCGTCTACAATCTCGGTCAGCCGCGCGAGCACTCGGTGCTCGAGTTCGCGCAGATGATCGTAGGCATCGCCAGCTCCCGCTCGGCGATCGTCCACCTGCCGCCACGCCCCGGCGACATCGAGCGCCGCAAGCCCGACGTCCGCCGCGCCGAGGCGGAGCTGGGATGGAAGGCGCACCGGAGCCTCGAGCACGGCCTCGACCGCACGATCGCCTGGTACCGCGCCCAGATCGCCGTGCCGGAACCGGCTGAGCGCGGACGCGTGCCCACGACGTAGCGCCCCGGCTCCGGCCGGAGCACGGGGTAGCGTACCTGCGCTGACCGCGCACGCGTCGCACGTGCCGGCCGGAGCCGCCCCGCAATGATCCGTCCGTTAACGGGACGTTCATCGCGCGTTCATCGGCGCTCGGCAGACTGGTGATGCCCTCTTTCCAACGGGGGAAATGCGGCAGATGCGCCCGGAACTGACTCCCTCGGCCGGGCGTTTCTGCTGCGCGCGAAGCCGCGTGACCCGCCGGCGAGCGTCGTTCACCGGGACGGCAATGTCTGCACGACCGGCAGCGGCGCGGCTTCGCCTCGGAGCTGCCCGCACGCCGCGCTGATCTCGACGCCCTTTTCGACGCGCACCGTGCACGCGACGCCGCGCGCCGTCAGCTCGCGCTGAAATGCCAGCGTGCGCGCGCGTGACGGGCGCCGGCCATACGGCCCGTCCGACATGCGCGCGTCCGCCGTCGGGTTCACGGGGATGATGTTGACATGGCACAGCACGCCATCGAGCAGGGCCGCGAGCGCCCGCGCCTGCTCCGGCGCATCGTTCACGCCCTCCATCAGGCAGTACTCGAACGTCACCCGGCGCCCCGTCCTGGCGACGTACTCCCGGCACGCCGCGATGATCGCCGGCAGTGGATAGCGGTGCGCGGTCGGGATCAGGCGCTCGCGCAGCGCCTCGTCCGGCGCGTGCAGCGACACTGCCAGCCCGACCTGGAGCGGCTCGTCGGCGAGCCGGCGGATGCCGGGGATCAGCCCCACCGTCGAAATCGTGATGTGCCGCGCCGCCATGCCGACGCCGTCGGCTGCGTTCAGCGTCTCGACCGCGCGCCACACCGCCGGCCAGTTCGCCATCGGCTCGCCCATGCCCATGAACACGACGTTCGTGAGCGGTTGGCCGCCCGCGTCGGCCTGCTCGCGCGCGAAGCCCGTCACCTGTGCCAGGATCTCGCCCGCGGTCAGGTTGCGCTCGAAGCCGCCCTGCCCCGTCGCGCAGAACACGCACCCCATCGCGCAGCCCGCCTGGCTCGACACGCACACCGTCGCCCGCCCCCGGCTGTCCGAGCGCGGGTCGTACAGCATCAGCACCGCCTCGATCAGCCGGCCGTCGGCCAGGCGGATCAGCCGCTTGCGCGTCAGCCCGTCGTCCGACCGCAGCTCGGCCACCACGCGCGTCTCGGGGAAGGGCAGCTCCGCCGCGAGCCGACGCCGCAGCGGCGCGGGCACGTTCGACATGTCGTCGTACGAGCGCGCGAATCGCCGGAACGCCCAGGCGCGCACCTGCCGCGCGCGGTAGCGGGGCGCGCCGAGCGCCTCCACGCGCTCCTCGAGTTCGGTCAGCGTCAGGTCGTAGAGCGAGGGCATCGCAACCAGTCTAGCAGTGCTCCTCTGCCGCTCGTCCCCCGTCCGTTCCCGTTCCTCGGTCTCCTTCGTTGTCCTTGACGCTCTCAGACGCACTACAATGGCCGCATCCGCGAATCGGCAGGGGAGGCGCCAGCCCGATGACCACCACGCGCACGGACGAGATCCACGTCGGCCGCGACTTCGGCCGCCACGACATCGTGGTCGACGCCGATGAGGTTGGGAAGTACTGCGATGCCGTCGATGACCACAACCCGATCTACACCGGGCCGTCGCCCTTCGGCGGCCCCGTCGCGCCGGCGCTCGTACGCCACTCGGAGGTCTACGCCTATCGCGACGACGAGCGCGCCGCCGCGCCTTCCTGGTACCTGCCGAACCTCTACGGCAACCTCCACGCGCGGCAGGAGTTCGAGCTGTTCGCGCCAGTCATGACCGGCGACGTGATTTCGACGCGCTCGTTCATCGCCGACCGCTACGTCAAGCGCGGGCGCGACTACGTCGTGAACGAGGTCCTCTACTGCAGCGCGGACGGCGCGATCGTGGCGCGCGGCCGCACGCACCAGAGCTTCCTCCGCGAGACAGCGGGCGAAGGCATCGTCATCGACCAGACGCGCGAGAAGGCGCCCGCCCGCCGGTTCGAGGTCGACACCAGCACGGCGCTCGAGGAGCTGCCGCCGCTGCGCAAGCAGGTCTCGCTCGACATGTGCTGGAAGTTCAGCGGTCCGCGCAAGAACTACCACAACGACAAGGAAGCCGCGCTGAAGTGGGGCTTCCCCGACATCGTCGTGCAGGGCATGATGTCCGTCTGCTTCCTCTCGGAGATGATGACGCGCCGCTTCGGCGCCGGCTGGCTGGCCGGCGGCAAGATCAACGTCAACCTCGTCAACATCGTCTGGCAGAGCGACGCGCTGGCCTGCCGCGGCTTCGTGCGCGAGATCACGCCCGAAGGCCCGCGCAACCGCGCCCACCTCGACGTCTGGGTCGAGAAGGCCGACGGCACGAAGGCGACCATCGGTACGGCGAGCGCGCTGGTGTAGGGGCCCGGGTCAGAGTTGCGCGGCGGCCGTTCCCGGCGTACGCGCCGTGACCCAAGCCGCGGGGGGAGCCGGGGCAGCCCCCGGCAGTAGAGCCAGCCGGGGAATAGCGGTCATCGACATCGTGACGTAGTGCGGGTCGAGTTCCACACCGATGCCGCGATACCCGAGTGCCTCGCACGCCGCCAGCGTCGACCCGCTGCCCGAGAACGTATCGAGCACGACGCCTTCGCCCAGCGGCAGCGCCGCGCGCACGATTTGTCGCAGGAACGCTTGCGGCTTCAGGCTGGGATGCGGTGCGAGCCGCCGCTCTTCGGGGCGCGTCGGGCGGCTCTCGATGACATCGACGAACGGGCCGTCCGGCAGCCCAGGCGGGCCGTCTGGCCGGCGTAGCCCGCCGGTCTTCCACCGGCGGAGATTGTTGGCCACCGTCCCCTCGCACGGCTTGCGGACGGCGATCCACGGCTCCCAGGCGGAGCGTGGCATCACGGTCACGTCGGGGAACTCGTCCTCCGCATTCTTCGGCCGGTCGCCGCCGCGAAGCGTCCTCGTCAGCCGCACGATCTCGCCGCGCTTCTCGAATCGCGCGTTCACGAGCGCCTGCGACACCACATGCGAAAAGAGCGGGCTCGTCGCCACGAAGACGTGCGCGCCCGGCACCAGCGTTGGATAGAGCGCCGTGGCCCATTGATGGAAGAACTCGTACATGGTTGCGAGGTCGCGGTCGGCGAGCACGGTGAACCTCGGCACCGGCGCTCGCTTGTGACCGCCGATCGACGGCGGGATGCGCCAGACGCCACCGCGTCCCGCGCGCAGCTTCTTGATCTGCGTCGGCGTGTACTCGAGCATCCCGTACGGCGGGTCCGTCACGACCGCGTGGAACGAGTTGTCGGGCTGGTCGCGCAGCCACGACAGGCAGTCCGCCTCGTGGACCGCCACGAGACCGGACGGAGTGTAATAGACGCGCGAGACCTTGGGCTCCGGCAGGCGTTCGAACACGCGCTCCTCCGCCGTCAGAAGGAATGTTCTGATTTAGTGATGGTAGCAACCTGCGGGCGCCGTGTCTACGGGTAAGCGGTCAACCAAACATAGCCTCAGTCGCGCGCGACGAGCAGGACGATGCCGGCCGTCGCGATCCAGCCCATGATGCAGAGGATGATCGGCACGTCCTTGAGCAGCACCTCTTCCGGGCTGCCACCTTCCTTCCGGACGTTCACGAGGTACAGGTAGCGGAAGATGCCGTAGAGCACGAACGGGATCGTCAGCATCATCGAGTGGTTCTTCGGCAGGCCCTGCGCCGTGAAGGTGTACAGCCCGTACGCCATCAGCGTCGCCGCCGTCACCGTCGCCGCCATCTGGTCCAGCAGCTCGACCGAGTACTCGTCCAGGATCTTGCGATGATCCCCCGCGCCGTCTTGCAGCAGCTCCAGCTCCGCGCGCCGCTTGTTGATCCCCAGGAAGAGCGCGCCGAGCGCCGTCACGACGTACAGCCACGGCGAGATCGGCACGTTGATGGCGAGCGCGCCCGCCATCGCCCGCAGTACGAACCCGGCCGCGATCACCATCAGGTCGATCAACACCATGTGCTTCAGGTGATACGAATACCCGAGCATCAGCACCGAGTACGCGAACACGACGAGCCCGACGCGCCAGTTGAGCGCGAACGCCCCCGCGTTGCCGGCGACGGCCAGCACCACCGCCGCGCCCCACGCCGTCCGCACGGGCAGGAGCCCGGCGGCGATCGGCCGCCGCGACTTCCGCGGGTGCACCCGATCCTGCTCGACGTCCCGGATGTCGTTGACGAGGTAGTCGGCGCTGGCTACGAGCGCGAAGCAGGCGAACGCGACCAGCGATTCCAGCAGCTTCGGCGCCCAGGTCGAGGGCTCGCTGAGGTGATACTGCTGCCCCACCGAGAAGATCAGCGCCAGGAAGACGATGCCGTTCTTCGTCCACTGGCGCGGCCGCATCGACCGGAGCAGGTACCGCAGTTGGGGAAGCGCGCGCACGGCCGGGCGTTCATGCGCCGTCGTCTCGGCGAGCGGTGCCGGGGCGGCCGCCAGGGCGACCTCATCGTTCGCCATGATGCCGCATCATAGCAGGCGTCCCCAGAGCGGCGGAACCCGCACAGGTCCGGCCGTGGCGGGCCGATACATGATGCGGGGGATTGGAGATGGAGCGCTCCCGCGCCTATCAGACGCTGAATCTGCAGCCTGACGCCGAAGGGCAGTCGGTCGCCGATGCCTACTGGCGCCTGGTCCGCCAGGCCAAGACCGGCGCCGACGACCCGGATACCCGCGCCGAGATCGAGCGCCTGAACGAGGCCTACGCGGCCCTCACGCCGGAGGCCGTGCCTCGTACGCCACGGGCTGCCGCCCGGCGCGTCCAACCGTCCGCGGGCTCGGGGGTCTGGCTGCTCGACGCCTTCGCTGACTGGACCGTCGCGCAACTCCAGCGCACGCGCCAGCGCTGGGCCGGCCGCAACCCGGAGATCGCCGTCGTGGCCGGTGCGACGCTCGCCCTCACCATGATCGCCCTCAGTACCGGCGCCGCGGTGACCGTCACGCTCGTCGCCGCGGCGACCGCGACGCTCGCCATCTGGGCGCCCTGGCGCCGCGTCCGCTGACGACGATCCCGCCGCTGTCCGGCGGTCGGGGCGGCCAAGCGGTGCCGCCCGCTTACGTCAGCAGCCGCTCGTAGATGCGCCCTTCTTCCTCGGGCGTGTAGCCGGCGACGGCGACGTTGTGCAGGTTGATCCCCGCCACTTCCTCCTCCGCCAGCCGCTCGCGGCAGGCATCGACGTCGCCGACGAAGCCCAGCGAGTCCGACAGCTCGTCCGTCACCGCCGCGATGCCCGCGCCCGAGCCGCCCTCCTTCCACGCGCGCCGGATGGCGTTCGCCTCGTCCGCGAACCCCATGTCGGAGAGCTGCTGGTAGTAGAAGTCGCCCATCCGCGCGATGTAGAAGGCCGTGCCGGCCTTCGCCGCCTGCAGCGCGCGCTCGCGGTCCTTCGCGACTGTCACGCCGAGGAACCGCACCGTCATCTGCGA
>JAKAMA010000346.1 GCA_021813085.1 Chloroflexota bacterium
GCGGGCGAGGTCACAGACTGCGGCCCAGGCGAGACGCACGTCGTGCACGATGCCCTCGCTCAGCCCGGCCGCGAGAGCATCGACGAGGGGCAGGTGGAACACGGCGGCGCCGATACCAGGCTCGCGGGCGGCGACCTCGAGCGCCAGCCCGCCGCCCAGCGACGTGCCCCAGACGCCGACGCGCGCGGGGTCGACCTCCGCGAGCGAGCGGGCGAAGCGGATGGCGGCACGCCAGTCCTCGCGCTGATGGCGCAGGTCGATCACCTGGCGCGGCTCGGCGCCGCTGGCGCCGAAGTGGCGATAGTCAAAGACCAGGCATGAGAGTCCGGCCGCAGCGAAGCGCTCGGCGAAGGCATCGAGCCGCGCCTCCTTGACGGCCGCGAAGCCATGCCCCATGACGACGCAGGGCGCTCGGCAGGACGCGCCGGCCGCGGGATAGAACCAGGCGGCGATATGCTCGCCGCCGCTCCGGAACGAGACGTCCTTGCGGACTGTGGTGGCGGACGGCACACGCGCGGCGTCGTCAGCAGCAGCGGTCAGGGAACTCTCCGTCATGGCCTCCGCCGCCGGCGCCGCAGCGGCAGGAGGTCGCGGCGAGGCTCGGGTTGGTGATCGTGAAGCCGGAGCGCATCACGTCTTCGACGAAGTCGATTTGCGCGCCTTGCAGCAGCGGCGCGCTCTCCGGGTCGATGATGAGCGTCAGGCCGCCCGTCTCGAGCACGAGGTCGCGCTCGGCCGGGGCGTCGGCGATCGCCATGCCGAACTGGTAGCCGGAGCAGCCGCCGTCCTGCGCGAAGACACGCAGGGGCCGTCCGGAGGCCGACTGCTCGCCCAGCAGCGCCAGCGCCTTCTCGACCGCGCGGTCCGTCACGTCGAGCAGTGCTGCCTGGTTCGTCGTCTCCATGTCGTTCTCCCTTCGGCTCGGGCGTCTCCCGGAATGATGAGGGCGGCCCCGCCCCCGGCGTCAGGGCCAGATGGCCCAGCCCCGCGGGGCATCCGGCGCGAACCTGTGCGTCGCTGGCGCGGTTGAGTAGAGCGGACCGCGCGGCTGTGAGACTCCGCACCGGCAGGCGGCCAAGCTTCGTTGACCAGGAAGGTCGCGCCCGTCTGCTTCGGGCCGAATGGCAGGTTGGCGGCGCAGGCGCCGGGGCCGATACTGTGTTGGCAATGGCACACGCGGGCAGACTCGCTCTCAGGCATCGCGCGGCCGTAACGGTCACGCTGCTCGTTGCCCTGCTGTTCAACGTCTCGTTCGTCGCACAACTCGAGCCCGGCGACCCGTCGCGTGCGGACCTGCCGCTTGCCGCGACCTGTCACGGTGGCGGCCCCGGCTGTGCGTCGCAGCCGCTGATCCCCCCGCCAGCCGTCGGGTTGCCGCACTTCGACCCGGTGGCGCCCGCGCACAGCGTACTGGTGCGCATCGCGCCGCCAGCGCTCAGGGCGATCCGTGAACCTCTTCCCTTCACCCTCGACCCACCTCCACAACCGGCGCGCGTCTAACCCGTGCGGGACGTTGCGTCCCGCGACGCAGTGCGCGGCCCGGCGCGGCCGGGTGGCGCGCTGCGCCGGCTGCCGATTGATGGAGGTATCAGATGTCAGGCTCCAGGAAGCAAGGACAGCGGTCTGCCGCGCCTGCGCGTGGCGCGCGCCGCGGCCGGCGCGCGGCAATTGCCGCGATGGTGATCGTCGCGGCGGCGGTGGTTGCGTCGCTCATCGCGTTGCAGGCGTTCAGCGGGTCATCGGCGAAGGTGCCACCGCGCGTCGTGACGGGAGAGGGGCGGGTCCTCGGCGACGCCAAGGCACCGGTGACGATCATCGAGTACGCGGACTTTCAGTGCCCGGTCTGCAAGCGGGCGGAGACGGACCTGCTCCCCAGCGTCGAAAAGGACTACGTACAGACGGGCAAGGCGAAGATCGAGTTCCGCATGTTCCCGATCATCGGCCGGGAGTCGTGGGATGCGGCGCAGGCGGCGGAGGCGGCGCGCGACCAGGGGAAGTTCTGGCAGTACCACGACGCGCTGTTCAACGCGCAGGGCCGTGAGAACAGCGGGGCGTTCAGCTACGACGAGCTCGTCGCGCTGGCCAAGCAGGTCGGGCTCGACGTGCCGAAGTTCGAGCAGACGCTGTCGAGCAATGTCCACCTGGCAGAGATCCAACGCGAGGTGGACGCCGCGTCCAAGGAAGGCGTGAACTCGACGCCGACGTTCTTTATCGGGACGAAGATGATCGTCGGGGTGCAGCCATACAGCGAGTTCAGGGCCGCGATCGATGCGGCGCTGGCGAAGCCACAATGAGCGGCCAGACGGCCCTTCCGGGCCGCGCGGTCCGCGTGGCGCTCCCGCTCGCGGCAGCTCTCTCGCTGGCGGGCACCGGCATCGCCACGTACCTGACCGTCGTCCACTACGCGCACCAGCCGATCGCCTGCAGCGCGATCGGAAACTGCGAGCTCGTGAACTCGAGCGAGTACGCGAAGGTCGGTGCGGTCCCGGTTGCCCTCCTCGGAGTGGTCGCGTATGTGTCGATGCTCGCGCTGATCGCGGGGGCTTGGCTGCGCCGCGACGCGATGCTGTTGCTCGCGGCATGGGGCATCGCGCTGGGGTCGTCCGCGTTCTCGATCTACCTGACGTACATCGAGCTGCGCGTGTTGTACGCGATCTGCGTGTACTGTGTCGCCTCGGCGAGCATCGTCACGGCGCTGTTTGCCGTGCTCTCGGCTGGCGTCTGGGGCGCGCGCGACGAGGTGCTGGGAGGCGGGGCGGCGACGACCGGGGGTGGCGGCTGACGGTGGCCGGCGACGGCTGCCGCGCCGATCAGGTGCCGGCCGCCGGCTCCACCACGATCCGCTGCAGGCTGTCGCCGTCGCCGGCGAGGTGGATCCAGTCGCCGCCGATGGTGCGGCCCATCGGGTCGATGTCCGCGCGCAGGGCGTCGAGCTCGGCCTCGATCGGCGGCGCCAGGCTCTCGACGTGCTCCGCGATGAGCGGCGTGAACTGCATATCGCCGAGCACGTCATCAATGCTGCTCCAGGGCGCGACGGCGAGCAGCTTCATGCGCCGGGTGGCGTCGTCGAAGCCGAAGATGGCGCGCAGA
>JAKAMA010000347.1 GCA_021813085.1 Chloroflexota bacterium
GCTACCGCCAAAGATGGACGGCTCCTACTACATCGACCTGACGCGCGCGATCAAGCGCGCGCTGCCGGAGATGCATATCCACGGCTTCTCGCCGGAGGAGGTGCTGTACGGCGCCGTCCGCGCGAGGTGCACTATCGAGGAATACGTGCGGGCGCTCAAGGACGCGGGCGTCGGCAGCCTGCCGGGCACGTCGGCGGAGATCCTCGACCAAGAGGTGCGCGACCGCATCTCGCCCGGCCGCATCACGAAGGCCCAGTGGGTCGATGTGATCACGACGGCGCACCGGGTTGGGCTGCGCACGACGTCGACGATCATGTACGGGCACATCGAGACGTCGCGGCAGAAGGCGTCGCACATCGGCCTCCTGCGCGACATCCAGAAGGAGACCGGCGGCTTCACCGAGTTCGTGCCGCTGAGCTTCATCGCGTCGGAAGCGCCGATGTACGCGAAGGGGCTCGTCGAGGGCATCCGGCCGGGCGCGACGGGCGCCGAGGTGATCAAGATGTACGCGGTCTCGCGGATCATGCTGAACAACTGGATCCCGAACGTCCAGGCGTCGTGGGTGAAGGAGGGGCCGAAGCTGGCGCAGATGGCGCTCAACGCCGGCTGCAACGACTTCATGGGGACGCTGATCAACGAGAGCATCTCGACCTCGGCTGGCGCCATCTACGGGCAGCGCATGGCCCCGCGCGAGATGCGCGCGCTGATCCGCGAGATGGGGCGTATTCCGGCCGAGCGCAACACGCTGTACGGCATCGTGCGCGCGTTCGGGCCGGACGAGGACGACCACTACGACCCGCTCGACCTCGCGGCCGAGGGCGACGAGCGTTTCGGCTCGTTCGAGCGCCTGACGCACGCGCCGGAGTTCCGCTTCGCCGATCGCTACAAGCGCGGGGAGACGGTACCGCTCGCCGGCGGCTGACCTCACCCCCCGGCCTCCTCTCCGACAGGCGGAGAGGGGGAGCAGCGTGGAGCGCCGTGGGTTGTGGGAGGCCACCGGCTGGCCGGAGAGGGGCAGCGGCCATCGGCGCTCACTCCTGCCTACGGCGCACGATCCGCTGATGGCGCTGCGAGGGCGTCGAGCATGCGCCGGGAGGCCTGTGCGATCTCGTCGACGGCGCGGTCGAACGCGTCGGCGTTGCGCCGCGACGGCTGGCGATAACCGCTGAGCTTGCGGACGAACTGCAATGCCGCCGCGCGCACCTCGTCGTCGGTCGCGAGCGTGCCGCGCAGGGTCTTGATGCTCCGGCACATGGCGAGACCTCCTCTGCGGGTGGCGTGCGCGCGCTATCCGCGCGCCGCCTCGATGCACGTGACGCCGTCCGGCCCGGCGAGCGCCGCGTGCATCGTACCCGGCTCGACATCGAGGCGGTCGCCGGGGCGCAGTGTGATCTCCTCGTCGGCCCCCGTCAGCCGGAATACGATGGAGCCGCGCAGGCAGTACAGCACCTTGTGATGGTCGTAGCTGTGCGCGGCGTAGACGTCGCCCGGGCTGCTCGACCAGCGACGCGGCACGAGCCGGAATCTTCATCGTGCCAGCTCTGTCGGGGCGCTGGGAGGCATGGGTATCCTGCCGGACAGATCAACGGTCGGGCGCGCAACGGGTCGTGCGGCGTCCCATGCCGCCCTGTCGAATACGACGTCGGGTTGGCCTGCGACGCGGAGGTGGAATTCGACGTAGGCGCCAGCACGCCCACATTGCGGTTTCAGCTCCGCGGGATCGACGACGACCTCGTAATGCAGTGTCACCGGGTCGGGAGCTAGTGCGACCAAGTTCACCCCGCAAAGCACACCGCCGATGTAGGGGAACACCGCAAGACCCGGTAGCGCCGCATTGACCTTTAATGTGCCGTAGTAGATCGCGAATGCTGGTCCGGCGATGCTAACGATTTGCTGCTGAAACCCTGGCCGCCACGGAACGGGGTCGTTCATTGCGCGGCCGTTCACAGTGAGCGTAACCTCAGCGCCAGGCACACCGCAGCCTGGGTGTGCACGATCGGCGTCGACCTGAATCACAAACGTACTGATAGCGCTAGGCGGGTCGGACTGTAGCAGCCCAGACGTGCCGCGCCCGCACTGCTTGCCGTTGATGAACGCGAGGACCTCGCCGGTCGCCGGCCTTGCGTCGACCCAGAGGGTCCCGCCCACGATCATCGCATCAGCCGCGGAAGCCGGTGTGGGGAAGACCGCTCGTTGTGGCGTGGGCACTGGTGCCGGCGTCGGCGACGTCGGTGGCTGCGTAGGAGTGGCCTGCATCGGCGGGGTCTGCGCTGGGGTAGGCGTGCTAGCGGAGATTGCCGGCGTCACGGGCACGGCGGCCTGCCGGCCTGGCGAGCCGAAGACGGCCCCCGCCGCCAGCATCGCGGACGCCATCGCCGCCACTGCGTAGCCGCGCCAGCGGTGCGTTCCCATCAAGACGGACACAGGTCGTCGCATCGTGCTTCACCGCCTCGCTACCGCCTGTGAGATCGTTGGCTCACCTGTCCCCGTCTCGCCGCCGCGTAGCCCGCCGTATGATTCTCCCGTTCATGGTGTGGCTCCGGGCCGTGGCGCCGGGAGGAAGGTGAACGTCGACAGTACGGTCTCTAGAACCGCCTGCTGCGCGGGCGTCACCGTGTTGCCTCTGGAAAGTTGAATCTCGAGATCATTGCCGTCACCCAACATGAACGAGATGGCGACTGTCCTCGACCTGTCGTTGGGGTACTCAGAGACGCAGCGCGCACCTGTCCGTCCATCCAGAGTGGCAGCATCCGCGGCGATCGCCCCTTGGAAGGCACATCCGTTAAAGCCCGCAGGCACTGATCTCACTATTTCAACAGCGAAAGCCAGCAACCCCGGAGGGGCGCCAACACAGTCGTTTGGGGCCACCCCGGGGGTGCAATTCACTCCTGGGATCTTCTTACCCTGCTCGGCCGCAGGATTTTTCACGCTCACCGAGTGCAATGGATAGGAAGGCTCCCCGTTCGGGCCGTAGTGCCCAGCACTGTCTGACTCAGCGAACTGCCAGGCCACCGGGTACTTGAACGTGAACCCGTACTTGCTGTTGGAGTAGGTCTTCCATGCAGCGGTACCGACTCTGGCGAGATTG
>JAKAMA010000348.1 GCA_021813085.1 Chloroflexota bacterium
GACGCACGCATGGTCGGCCACCCGAAGGCGACGTGGTGCGTCAGCGAAGGCAACCCGATCTTCGAGGAGATGCGCGACGTGGCGCTCGCGAGCGGTGTCTCGTCCTGCGTGAACGTGACGCTCGACGAGCGCCAGCGCATCACCGGCGTCTTCGCCGGCGAGCTGGCGGCCGCGCACGACGCCGCCATCGCGCAGGCGGCGGGCCAGGCACTGCGGTCCATCCCGCACCTGTACGACGTGGTCGTCGCGACGAACATGGGCTATCCGGCCGACCTCGTTTTGTATCAGTCCGTAAAGGGCATGTCGGTCGCCGCGCAGGCGTGCGCGCCCGGCGGAACGATCCTGCTCGTCGCCGAGTGCCGCGAGGGGCTGGGCGGCGCGGAGTACATCGACCTGCTGCACGCCGAAGCCTCGCCCGGCGCGCTGCTCGCGCGATTGCGTCGCGAGCCGCCGGCGTCCGACCAATGGCAGGTGCAGGTGCAGGCGATGGTGCAGGCACGCTGCGACGTGTGGCTGCACGCGTCGCTCCCGCGCGAGACCGTCGAGGCGGCGCACCTGCGCTACGCGCCGGACGTCGATGGCACGCTCGCGCGGATCATCGACGAGCGGCGCGCGGCGCTGGGGCGCGAGCCGTCGGTGTGCGTGCTGCCCTACGGACAGCTCACGGTGCCGGTGGCGATGTAGACGGTTGTGCCGGAAGTCGCGGTATTCTCCTGCCATCTCCTGCCATCGCCAGCGGGATCTGAATCTGTTTTCGATTTCGGTCTGCATTTTTCATGATCCGGGGAAGGCCACAGGTTGCGGGTGCGGGGCGGTTGTCCTTTCCCGCGGTGGGGCTGCCGGACGCGAGGAGGATGAGGTGCGTTGCGGGGAAGTCCAAGCGGTGGCTTGCACCGGCGGCGGTGTTGGGGGACCTCGCCCCCGAACCTCTCTCCACCGTTGAGAGAGGGATGGACGTGGTGCCGGTGATATCTGCCTCGCCCTTCGCGAACCTGCCCGTGGGCCGTAACGAAACGTGGAAGGAGCGAACGCGGGCCCGGCTCAGGCGGCGGTGTGGGGGATCTCTTCCCAGAAGAGGCGGAGGTCGTTGGCGGTGCGGACGCGGTTGCCGCCGTCGCGCTTGGCGAGGTACATCGCCTGGTCGGCGAGCTTGACGAGCATGCCGTACTCGCGGGCGTCGAACGGGCAGGTAGCGACGCCGACGCTGAGGCCGACGTGGAGGTCCTCGGGCAGGCCATCGTTGATCCCACGGATCGCCTCGATGAGCTGCTCGGCGCGATCGTACGCGGTCTCGCGGGTCAGGTTCGGCAGGACGACGACGAACTCGTCGCCGCCGTAGCGGCCGATGAACTCGGAGGGGCGCAGGCAGCGCCTGAGGGTGGCGCCGACCTGCTTCAGGACGCGGTCGCCGATGTCGTGGCCGAGCTCGTCGTTGATGCGCTTCAGGTTGTCCATGTCGCAGAAGAGCACGCTGACGTAGGCACCGCCGGCGCGGGTCTTGCGCAGCTCGCGGTGCGCTTCCTTCTCGAAGTGGGCGCGATTCATCAGACCGGTGAGCTTGTCGGTGCGCGCGGCGCGCTCGGTGCGGGACATGAGCTTGGTGTTTTCGGCGTGCAGACGCTCGATGACCTCGATCTGGCGCGAGCGGTCCTCCTCCTCGCGCGCCAGGTTGCCGACGCCGACCGCGATGAAGAAGAGGTAGGCCAGCCGGAGTGTCAGCTCTCCCATCGCGTCGGCGGAGTTGGCCGATGTGGCGACGAAGACGACGGCGTACGTGCAGGCGTAGAACAGGCAGCAGAACAGCGCCTGGCGCAAGTCGAAGCGCATGGCGACCGCGGCGACGGAGAGGAAGTAGAGCAGGAAGAAGGGGCTGCGGTCGCCGCCGGTGGCCGCGACCATGGCAGCGACGGCGAGCGAGTCGGCGATGGCGGTGATGAAGCTCGTCTGGAAGACGCGCCAGCGTTTGTACGGCTGCAGGATGGCAACGGGCAGCGCGTACATCCAGCTCAGGCCGGTGATCGTCCAGGCGACATCGACATGGTAGCCGCGGGTGTTCAGCAGCAGGCCGAGCGCCAGGCTATTGACGGCGATGACGAGCACGCGCAGGCGCGCGATGAGCGACTCCATGCGGAGCGTACGCTCGCTGTGCGCGGGCACGTCGAACAGCCAGGCGAACGAGCGTCTGCCCGTCGTAGCTTGCGGGTCCCCCATGTGCGTCCACGGCGCGCCCCGGCGCGGGCACACCCCTCCCGGGGACATCATCGGCACGGCGGCCGCGATCCTGTGAGCCCGGCGGCCGGCCAGACTCGCTCCCGGGCGCCAGCGGCCGTCAGGGCCGGGGCGTCCGGGTTGGCGTCGGCGGGCCGCCCGGGGTCGGCGGGCCAGGCGTGCTCGTGGCCGTACCAACGCGCGTGGGAGTGGCAGGTGGCACGGTTGGCCGCGGCGGCGGCGTGGCGGTAGCGGGCGGGGGCGGCGTCACGGTCGGCGAGGGCGCCGGCGACGGGGTGGGCGCAGGCGTGGGGGTGTCGATGACGACGCCGGGCGACGGCGTGACCAGCGGCGTACTGACCGTGCTCGGGGTGCTCGTGGGGGTGGCGGCAGCACCGCCGCCGCCACCCCCACCGATGCCAAATGCGCCAACGGCGATGCCGCCGACGACGAAGGCGACCGCGAGCATGCCCACCGCGGCCCCGGCGAACCAGAGGACGTTGCGGCGCGCGTCGTCCTCGTAAGGCCCGAGGCCGGGCGGGCCGCCGTCGCCGCCGGAGCCGCCGAACCGCTGATCCAGTGCGGTCGGCTCCGGTGGGGCACCGGCCGCATCGGGCGGTGGCGCCGATTCCAGGCTGCGCGCCATGAGCGCGGGGGCAGCGGCGGCCGCGCGCCGGGACGGCCAGCGCGCGACCAGCGCACGCCACGCGTCGCCTTTGAGCACAAACGGCGCCTGGAGGGGCACCAAGCCCTGGAGCACCGCCGAGGGCGGCGCGGGCAAGACGCGGGCGCTGCGGCACGTGGCGCAGGACGCGGCGTGGGCGTCGACCGCCGTGCGGACGGCATCCGTATACGGCGGGAATCCCGT
>JAKAMA010000349.1 GCA_021813085.1 Chloroflexota bacterium
CGTGGACGGTGCAGCGGCTTGCGGGCGAGCCGCTCGGCGTCACGGGCTTCGCGATCGCGCAGGCGCCGCCGCGCGCCGACCCGACCGACGGCACGCTGCTGCGCCGCCTCGTGCGCAGGCGGCTGAAGGACGCGAGCGCCGCGCTCGACGGTGTCGCGGCGGACGTGAAGGGCGTCGCCCTGCTCGCCATCTACGAGTACGCCGAGCACGAGAACATCGGCGCCTTCGTGAGGTCGCTCGACCCGGCGCTGTACGCGAAGCTGGCGCTGGTCGCGGCGCTGGTGGACGGCGAGGTGCGCCCGATCTTCCAGCCGAAGGCGGTCTGAGGCGCGCCGGGGCGCGGACAGGAGCGCGGCACGGCGGGGTATAGTGGCAGCATGGACGAGAGCCTGGACACGCGCATCGGTGTGCCGATGGATGCCATCAAGGACTTCTGTGCCCGCTGGAAGATCCGGGAGTTCGCGCTGTTCGGCTCGGTGCTCCGCGACGACTTCCGTCCGGAGAGCGATATCGACGTGCTCGTCAGTTTTGCCCCCGACGCGGAATGGAGCCTGCTCGACCACGTGACGATGCAGGACGAGCTGGCGGATCTGCTCGGGCGGCCGGTCGATCTGGTGGAGAAACGCGCGGTCGAGCACAGCCGGAATCCCTATCGCCGCCACCGCATCCTCGATTCGGCGCATGTCATTTTCGCCGCCTGACGAGGAGACGATCTACGACATCGTGCTCGCCGCAAAGGCGATACGGGAGTACATGCGTGGCGTCGACCGCGAACGCTTCGACAACGAACCGATGCGGCGTGATGCAGTCGAGCGTCAGATCATGATCGTCGGTGAAGCGACGAAGCGACTCTCACCGGCGTTCCGGGCGGCGCACCCCGAAATCCCGTGGCGCGCTATCGCCGGAATGCGAGACGTTCTGGTGCATGACTACGACGAGATCGTGGGGGATCGCGTGTGGCGCGCGGCGACGGAGCATGCACCCCGACTGCTCGCTTCACTCGAACCTCTGTTGCCACCACCACCGGAGCCGTAGCGCGGCCTGCGACGCGCCGGCACCCTTCGGATCCTCGCCGGGGGCGGGCGCGATGTAACCTTTTCGGGCCGGTCCGCGTCTAACCGGTCAGAAAGGGGGACAAGGCGTGGGCGCACCTGATCCGCACGGAGTCTCTCTCCTCGAGCGCGCGCTCGCGGGCGACGAAGACGCCTTCGGCGAGATCGCCGAGGAGCACCGCGGCGCGCTCCTGCGCCTGTGCGAGAAGATGACCGGTTCGCGCGACGAGGCCGAAGACCTCGTCCAGGAGACGCTGCTCAAGGCGTACGCGAAGTTTGGCACGTTCGAGTTGCGATCGTCGGTCGGCACGTGGCTGTACCGGATCGCGACGAACGCCTGCCTGGACCACCAGCGCGCCCGCAAACCGTGGGACCTCGACAAGCGCTGGCAGTGGTTCGAAGAGAACGCTGAGGCGGCGCGCAACGTCGAACAGAGCCTCTACCTGACGCCCGAGCGCGCGGTCGAGGTCAGGGAGGTCGCCGCCACCTGCATCAACTGCATCACGATGTCTGATTCCGGCCTGGATCGTACTCGCGTGACCAAGCGCGCTATCTGCGGGTGGGCGAGCGCGTCCGTTCGAAGGCGGATCCGGCGAGTCGGTGGCGCCGGTTTCCCACCGCGCGCCGTCAAGTTGGTGGGAAAATAACACCCGGCACGCGACGGTTATGCCGTTTCGTCAAGCAGCGCGCCTCCGTACAATAGCGGTCGTCCTGGTGTGGCATCCCCTGCCGCCACCGTTCTTGAACAACAACTGAAGAGATGAAGTACCCGATTACCGTGACCGCGGACGGGTTCGCCCTCCGTCGGCCGCGTGTCGCCGCGTCGCTGATCGCCAGTGACGCGCTGCGGTCCGCGCGCCGGCACTGGGGGCTGCTCACCGCGCTCCTCATCACGATCGCCGTCCATGCGCCGACGCTCCGCTACTTTTTCGGGGGCGACGACTTCGTCGTGCTCGGCGACATCCAGATGCGCGGGAACGTCCAGTACCTCATCGACACGGTGCGCATGCAGGATCTCGTGCCGAACTGGCGGCCGTTGATGGGTCTCGTGTACGTGGTCGAATGGCGTGCGTTCGGCCTGAACGCGATGCCATGGCGCATCGTCAACCTCAGCGTCCACCTGTCGTCGATGGTGCTGCTGTACGCGCTCGTCGCGCGGGTGACGAAGCGGCCGGCGATCGGCGCGGTGTCGGCGCTGATCTTCGGCATCTCCGGCTCGCACTTCGATACGGTGACCTACATCACGGCGCTGCCGCACGTGCTGGCGATGTTCTTCGTGCTCGGCTCGCTGCTCGCGATGGTGGCCTACGCGGACGATGGCGAGCGCGACGTGCGGGCGTTTGCGCTCTCGTTCGTGCTGTTCGGGCTCGGCTTCCTGGCCAACGAGGGCTCGTTCGTCTTCGCGCCGGTCGTCGTGGTGGCGTACATGGTGTACTCGCGGCGCTGGTGGCGGGCGCCGCAGCGGCTGGTGCTGCACGCGGCGCCGTTCACGGCGCTGGCGGCGGGATGGACGGGGTTCTACGAGAGCTGCACCTGCCCGCAACTGAAGTTCGACGGCTACACGTGGGGGCCGCACGTGTTCTCGAACTACGCCGTGTACCTGTCGTTCATGGCCTACCCCGCGAAGGCGATCCCGCACGACCCGGACACGCTGCGCTGGGCCATCGCGGGGGTCGTCATCGCGGCGTCGCTGGCGGTCGCCGCGCGCGGGCCGAAGATCGCGCTCGTCGCGGTGCCGGGGATCGCGCTGGCGCTGCTGCCGTTCGTGCCGGTGAAGATCTGGACGGCGTCGCGCTACACCTACTCGGCGGTGGCGTTCTTCGCGCCGCTCGCCGCCATCGCCGCGTACGCGGTGTACGAGCGGTTGCGCGGCGTGCATCGCTGGGCGCGGGTGCCGGTGAACGTGCTCGCGCTGGTGTTCGTGGCGGTCGTGGCGTCGCTCTACGGGTGGCAGACGTACGCGCGCGACACGCAATCGGGGCGTGAGACGGCGCGCTGGCGCCTGCTGGTGGACGAGCTGCG
>JAKAMA010000350.1 GCA_021813085.1 Chloroflexota bacterium
CGCCGCGTGCCTTCGCCGCGCTGGCGGACGTGGCGATGAAGAAGGAGTCGATGAACGACGTGATCCGCTGCAACGCGCTGGCGGGGATGGCGGAACTGCGCGACGAGCGCGCCCTGCCTGTCGCCATCGAGTGGACGCGGCGCGGCAGGTCGAACCCCGTGCGCGCCGCCGCGACGTCGGTGCTCGGCAAGCTCGCGAAGCTCGGCGACCGCGCGAAGGAGCTGGCGTACGACCGCCTCGTCGAGCTGCTGCAGGACGAGTGGTTGCGCGTGCGGCTCAACGCCATCGCCGCGCTGGTCGAGATCAACGATACGAAGGCGCTGCCGGAGCTGGGCCGGGTGGCCGAGCGCGACCTCGACGGCCGCGTCCTGCGCGCCGCGCGGGAGGGGATGGCGCGCCTCCGCGAGGGCGCCGACAAGGGCGAGGAGCTGCGCAAGCTGCGTGCGGACTTCGACACGCTGCTCGCGGACAACCGCGCGCTGAAGGACCGCCTGGACAAGATCGAGGCGAGCCGTGACGGCGCGAAGCCGGCGGTAGCGCCGCGGCGGCGCATGGCGCCGAGGCCGAAGGCTGCCGGCGCACCGACGGGGCGTGTGGCGGCCACGCGCGCACGCGGTGGCGCGAACGGCGCGGCGGCGCGCAGGCGCCGGTAGTGGCGGTGCGCAGCAGAGAGGCCGGGCACGCTGCCCGGCCTCGTTCGCGAATATTCGGTCCTGCGGTGCGCGTCAGCTCGCGTGTGCGAGCATCGGCGTGATGGCGGACGAGGGGATCATCCCGTCGAGCACGCGTTCGAGCGCCATCGTGTGGGCGCAGGCGCCCCAGCCGTCGAAGAAGTCGCAGGTGCAGCGCCACTGGCCCCCCTCCAGCGCGACCTCGTGGGAATCGTTCTCACCTTGAAAATCGACCTTCAGGCCCTTCACGTGCATGCGCCCGCGCTCCTGCGCGTAGCGCTTCGCCTTGTCGATCTTGCCGATGAGCCCTGAGTTCATGCGGGCGTCCCTTTCCCTCGTATTGAGGCAGTGAACAAAAAACACCGTGCGCGGGTTGCACGGTGTCGCGACCGATGTGCTGGTGTCCGAAGAGCGTGTCCAAGGCGGCAGCCTCCTTCGACATCCCTACAGTAATACTCGGCGCCCTGCCCCGTCAAGCGCAGCGCGCCAGGCGGCGCGGGCCGCCGGACATCGTCGCACGACCGACTGTGCCGGGTCGGACTCGAGCGCGGGGCGGCCGAGGGGGTTGGCCAGCGGCGCGCGCGCCCCTACAATCGCACGTGCAATGCCCGCCCGATTGTCGCAGTCCCAGCGTGGGCAGTTCCTTGCGGGCCGCCATGTGGCGGTGCTCGTCACGGTCGGCCCCGATGGATCGCCGGTGCCGACGCCTGTCTGGTACCTGTTCCGGGACGGCGTCTTCTACTTCCGCACGGCGAGCGATGCCATCAAGACAACAAATGTCCGGCGAGATCCGCGCGTCAGCATCTGCGTGCAGGACGAGCGTCCTCCGTACAGGGCAGTGATCGCGCGCGGGACAGCAGAGGTCGTGCAGTCGTCCGATTGGCTGGCGCGCGAGATGCCGCGTCACTACCTCGGTGCCTTGGGCGCCATGGGCTATCGTGCCGCTGCGCGCGCGCGGGTGGAGCAGGGGCCCGAGGTCACGTTGCGCGTGCGCCCGGAACGCTATACGACGTCCGACTTCTCGGCGGAGACGCCCGCTATCGGACGCGTCTGGCTACGGCTCAAGCGGTTCCTGCCAGCCTGGCTGTAGGCATGACGAGGGTGTTGTCGGCGGCTGCGCGCGTCCACATCGTGTGTGGCTGCACGTGCGCGGCGGGCCCTCAGCTCGCCGGTGGGGGCGTTGCGGCGGCCGAGGCAGTCGCTGGGCCCTCCGCCCCGCCGGGCTCGGCGAACTCCCGCCACAGGCGCCAGCCGAACCACACGACGAGCGGCAGCATCACGATCGCGATGGCGAGCGCCCCTCCCGGGTGCCGTTGTTCGAACGGGAAGCGTGTGTCCGTCCCTCCCAGCACGTACCGCCGCATGATGTCGTTGAGCGCGGTCGCCCCGGACCCGAGGAGACCGAGGGTCGCCGCGGCGAGTCCGAGGAGCGTTTCGCCGCGGGACACGGTGCGGGAGATCCCGCCCGGCCGGCGGCGCAGGATCGCGGCGCCAAGTGCGTGCGGCACGAACAGCACGACGCCGGCGAACGCCAGGGAGAGGCCCGTCGCGACGTCGTTGCGTATGGCGTTGTCGGACGGGTCGACCTGGCCCGACTGCGTGCGCGTCGCCGGGTCAAAGCGGCCATAGGACTGGGTGTTGTAGGAGAAGTCGCGCTGCATCGCGCCGAATCCAGCCTTCAGCAGGAGGCCGCCGCCCGTCGCGGTGAGGAACAGCGAGACGAGCATCACGAGCGCCACGTAGGCGGCCACCACCGTCGGGAACTCGATGCCGCGCCCGTCGCCTCGCCCGCGAACGAGTGCGGCGATGCCGGCGACGATCAGTCCGAACACGATCAGCGTCGGCAGCAACCCGACGAGGACCCACATGGCTCATCCTCCCATCCGCAACGGCCGGACGATGCGCTAGGCGCCGCTTGCGGCGATCTTGCGGGCGTGCTGGATGTGGTCTTCGTCGTGGACGCGCTGAAACGCCGCCCACTCGCGGCAGTTCATCTCGCCGAAGAAGGGATGCGCCGCCGTCGCCACGAGGTCGGCGTCTGCCGGCAGCCCCCGGACCGCCGCCAGCATGCGCTCGTTCGTCGTGCGCAGTTCGCCGAGCAGGACGCTGTACGGTGCGTCATCGGCCATCGACGCGGCGCGCCGCTCGCCCTGCGGGAGCTGGGAGCGCGCGAGCGTCTCGACCAGGGTGGTGACGCCGCGCTCCGCCGCGATGACGTGGCGCACCAGCTCGCGCATCGACCACTCGTCCGGGCCCGGGCTGCGGGATGCGGCCGCGTCGTCGCACGCGCTCACCACCTCGATCAGCCGGCCCTGGCTGTCGGCGAGGAGCGCGGCGATCGCCTCCGTCGGCTTGGTCGCCTGATGGCGGATGTACGACACGATGCGCTCGCGGACGTCCTCG
>JAKAMA010000020.1 GCA_021813085.1 Chloroflexota bacterium
TGGCTCGTGCAGATGTTGCTCGTCGCGCGCTCGCGGCGGATGTGCTGCTCGCGCGTCTGCAGCGTCAGCACGTAGCCCGTGCGCCCTTCGAGGTCCGTCGTCTGGCCGGCGATGCGGCCCGGCATGTGGCGCAGGTAGCGGTCGCGGCAGGCGAACAGGCCGACATACGGCCCGCCGAACGACAGCGGCACGCCGAGCGATTGGCCCTCGCCGACGACGATGTCGGCGCCATAGTGCGCGGGCGGACGGAACATGCCGAGGCTCACCGGGTCGGCGGCGACGACGTACAGCGCGCCCGCGCGGTGCGCCGCCTCGCCCCACGCCGCCGCATCGAGCGACAGGCGCCCGAGGAAGTCCGGCTGCTGGACGGCGAGGCAGGCGTGCTCGTCGCCCGGCGCGAGCGCGTCGCGCGCCAGCACGTCGACCGCGATGTCGCGGCCGCCGGCGTAGCCGCGCACGACGTCGATCCAGTTCGGGTGCACGCGCTCGGAGATCGCGACGCGGGTGCGGCCGGTGATCGCGCACGCCATCAGGCAGGCCTCGGCGAGCGCGGAGGCGCCGTCGTACATGCCCGCGTTGGCGACGTCCATGCCGGTCAGCTCGCAGACCAGCGACTGGAACTCGAAGATCGTCTGCAGCGTCCCCTGGCTCACCTCGGGCTGGTACGGCGTGTAGCTCGTGAGGAATTCGCCGCGCATCACCAGGGCATCGACGAGCGCGGGGCGGAAGTGACGGTAGGCGCCGGCGCCGAGGAAGCAGGCGTACGCGCCGGCCGTGCGGTCCTTCGCGGCGAGCGCGCGCAGCTCGTCAAGCAGCTCGAGCTCGGAGAGCGCGGCGGGCAGGCGCAATTCCGGGTGGCGGTACGCCGCCGGGATGTCGTCGAACAGCTCGTCCGTCGATGCGACGCCAACCGCCGCGAGCATCGCCGCGCGGTCGGCGCCGGTGAGCGGCACGTAGGGGTGTGGCGCCGCGCCGGCGGCGCTATCGGTGTCCACGGGATCGAGTTCGATCGTCAATGACGTTGGTCCGGGTTCCAGATCCCTGGTTCTACGTCTGGTCCTTCGCTTCGGCGGCGATGAAGTCGTCGTACTGGTGGGCGGTGAGCAGCGCATCGAGCTGCGACGGGTCGCTGAGTTTGACCTGCAGCAGCCAGCCGGCTCCGAGCGGGTCGCTGTTCACCAGCTCCGGCTTCTGCACGACTTCCTCGTTCGCCATCAACACGTCGCCCGATGCGGGGGCGAACAGCTCGGACACCGCCTTCACGGACTCGATCTCACCCATCTTCTCGAACTGTGCGATCGTGGCGCCCGCTTCGGGCAGGTCGACGTAGACGACGTCGCCGAGCTGCTCCTGCGCGTAGTCGGTGATGCCGATGTAGGCGGTCTCGCCCTGCTGCTTGAGCCATTCGTGTTCCTTCGAGTAGCGGCGGTCGTCAGGGCTTGGCATGGTGTTCCTTTCGCGGCGGCGGGCGCGGCAAGCAGCGCCCCTACGGTGTTGGCGGGCGCGGCACGCAGCGCCCCTACGGTGTCGGCGGGCGCGGCGGCGTCCCGCGGACGAACGGACGCTTTACCACGACGACCGGCAGCGTGCGCCCACGGACGTCCACCGCCAGCTCCGTTCCCTCGCGCGCCAGGGCGACGGGCAGGTACGCCATGGCGACGCTCGTGGCGAGCGTCGGCGAGTAGCCGCCGCTCGTGACGCTGCCGACCGGCTCGCCGCCGCGCAGCAGGGGGCAGCCGTCGCGCACGACGCCGCGGCCTGTCGCGCGCAGGCAGGTGAGCCGTCGCGTTGTGCCGGCCTGCTTTACGCGCGCGAGCGCCGCGCGGCCGGGGAAGTCGGCGCCATCGTCGAGGCTCACCACCCAGCCGAGGCCGGCCTCGTACGGGTCCGTCGTCTCGTCGATGTCGTGGCCCCAGAGCGGCAGCGCCGCCTCGAGCCGCAGCGTATCGCGCGCGCCCAGCCCGCACGGCTCGACGCCGTCCGTCACGAGCTGGCGCCAGATCGCGCGCCCTGCCTCGACCGAGCCCACCAGCTCGAACCCGTCCTCGCCCGTATAGCCGGTGCGCGAGACGAAGAGCTTGGTGCCCATGAACGGCAGCTCGGTGCAGGCGCGCGTCCCCATCGCCGCGACCGGCGGGCCGAGCAGCCGCGCGACGTACGCCTCGGCGGCGGGCCCCTGCACGGCCAGCATCACCGTCTGCTCCTGGCGGTCGAGCAGCTCGGCGTCCATGTCCGGCTGCACGTGTGCGGCCACCAGATCGCGGTCTCGTGCGGCGTTCGCGGCGTTGCCCACGAACAGGAAGCGCTGCGCGTCGAGCCGGTAGACGTACGGGTCGTCGATGATGCCGCCGTCTTCGTTGCACAGCAGCGCGTAGTGGCCGCGCGCCTCGGGCAGCGACGCGACGTCGTAGGTCAGTGCGCTGCGCAGCAGCGCCGCCGCGCCGGCGCCGGCGACGAACAGCCGCCCCATGTGCGACACGTCGAAGACGCCGGCGCGCCGCCGCACGGCGTGGTGCTCCTCGACGATGCCTCGGTACTGCACGGGCATCGCCCAGCCGGCGAAGGGCACGATGCGGGCGCCCTGCTGTTCGTGCAGGTCGAAGAGCGCGGTCTTCCGGAGCGTGGGGGCTGGCAGGGACATCTCGGCCAATTGTAACGGGAGGGAGATCTTGAGGGCAGAGTCGTTATGGCAGGCGGGGGGCGGCGCCCGAGAGCAAACAGCAAACAGCAAGCAGGCGGACGGTGGACAGGCGCGCCGCGGCGCCTCCGACGAACACCATCGGTCGGCTGGTTTCCAGTGCTGCGTTGCTCGCTGGAAGGGCACGCCGTCTGCTCTTGCACACCGAACACCAGGCTATCGAGCCGGGTATTACCCTTGACAAGAAGGTAGGTCTTCCGGTAAGCTGGTCTTACCATGAGCGTCACCGAAACGCCGCGGTACCCGTTCACGTCGAGCGTCACCAGGAAGGGTCAGGTGACCATCCCCGCGCAGATCCGCCGTCTTCTGGGCCTTTCGACGAAGGACAAGGTTGCCTTCCTCGTCACGGAGGGCAAGGTCCAGATCGCTCCCGCGCAGAGCGTGGTGGTCCGCACAGCCGGCATGCTGAAGAGCGGCCACCCGGTGCTCACTCCCACGGACGAGAAGGCCGCCGCAGAGGACGCCATGGCCCAGGAGGCCGAGCGGCCGCGACGGTGATGGCGCTTCCCTTCCTGGACACCAACATCCTCCTCCGCCACCTGCGCCAGGACGAGCCGATCCTCTCGCCCAGGGCGACTGCCATCCTCGATCGCGTCGAACGAGGCGAGCTCTCCGTCCGGACCTCCGATATCGTCGTCTTCGAGTCCGTCTTTACGCTGCAGCGATCCTACAGAGAGCCCCGGGATCGGATCGCCGCTGGCCTTCTACCCATCATTGAGCTGCCCGGCATCGTGCTGCCCGGCAAGCGACACTATCGCAACGTCTTCGACCTCTACGTGGGTGGCGGTCTCGGGTTCGCCGACTGCTATCACGTCGTGCTCATGCAGCGGCTGAAGCTGAGCGACATCCTGACGTTCGACACCGACTTCGACGGCGTCCCCGGCATCCGGCGCCGGGAGGTCTGAGCAGAGAGACGCCGTCCTGCCAATCCGGAACCGTCGGTGGGCTCCGCTTGGCCGCGGGCCTCCCGCCGGCGCTCGGGCACCCAGCGACCGTCTCACCTTCGCTGTGTTGCAGGCGGTGCCGGGGTGGCGTATCGTCGAGCGATGGCAGGTGCGTGCGCGAGAGGAGGGTCCCCGTGAAGGCAGTCGTCCTGGTCCCCGGCACGACGGACGTCCAGCTCCAGGAGCGCCCGGAGCCATCGATCGGCGCCGCGGACGACGTGAAGCTGCAGGTGCTGGAGGTAGGGATCTGCGGGACCGACCGCGAGGAGGCGGCGGGCGGGCGCGCGGCGGCGCCTCCGGGCCAGCGCGACCTGGTGATGGGACACGAGCTGCTGGGGCGCGTCGTCGAGACCGGGACGGCGGTGCGGTCGGTGCGGGCGGGTGACTACGCGCTGTTCACGGTCCGGCGGGGCTGCGGACATTGTCCGAACTGCGCGGCCCACCGCAGCGACATGTGCACCACGGGCGGCTACGCGGACCGGGGCATCCGGCTGCGCGATGGCTACCACACGGAGTTCGTCGTGGACAGCGAGGCGTATCTGGTGCGCGTGCCGCCGGGCAGCGCGTCCGTGGGCGTGCTGACCGAACCGATGTCGGTCGCCGAGAAGGCGATCGATGAGGCGGTCGGCATCCAGGTGGGGCGTCTTCCGGACGCGACCGATGCGGCGAGCTGGCTGAGCGGCAAGAACGTGCTCGTCGCCGGGCTGGGGCCGATCGGGCTGCTCGCGGCGGTGGCGCTGCGGCTGCGGGGCGCGAACGTGCACGGGCTGGACGTCGTCGACCCGGGCAGCATCCGCCCGCGCATCCTGGAGCGGCTGGGCGGGACGTATGTCGACGGGCGGCAGGTCGATCCGCGCGCCGTCGGCGAGCAGTTTCCGCAGATCGGGTTGATCTTCGAGGCGACGGGCGTGGCGCAACTGGAGTTCGACTTGCTGTCGGCGCTCGGGGCGAACGGCGCGTACGTGCTGACCGGGCTCGCGGGCGGCGACCGGCCGACGACGGTCGATGGCGCGCTGCTGATGCGGACGCTCGTCCTGCGGAACCAGGTGATGGTGGGCAGCGTCAACGCGAGCCAGCGGCACTTCGCGCTGGCGGTGGCGGACCTCGAGCGCGCGAAGGGGCAATGGGGCGACACGCTCGGCGCGCTGATCACGCATCGCCTGCCGTACACGGCGTTCGCGGACGCCCTCTCGCATCATCCTCCGGACGAGATCAAGACGGTGCTCGAGTGGAGCGCGCTGTAGGGTGACGGAGAACCGAGAACTGAGAACCAAGAACCGACGGCAGACAACAGACGACAGACGACAGACGGCAGACGGCGGGTGGAGGGCGAGCGAGATGGGGGATTCTGAGGGCGAGGGGTGGGAGCGCTACGGGCGCGTGGTCATCCAGTCGATGCAGGAGGTGCTGGCGGAAGCGCCTGAAGACGTGCATGCGCTGCTGCTCGAGACGGCGGACTACTGGCTCTCACTGGGGCTGGCGATCGGGCTGCGGCGGCCGGCGGCCGCGGAGCGGCTGCTGGCGCTGATCCACGGGGGCGACGCGGCAGAGCGCGGCGAGCTCGATGCCGACGCGGCGGCGTTCTCGGCGGAGGCGCTGGGATGAGGCGGCGGGGCCTGGTCTCGCAGATGTATCGCGCCGCGCGGCTGGCGAACGATGTCTCGACGCTGGCCTCGGGGAACCCGCACCGGATCGCCCGGCGCGCGAAGAACAAGATCGTCGGACGTGCGCTGGGGCGGGCAGGGTTCTGGCGGCGGCTCTGGGGATAGGCGGCAACGGGCATCCACAGATGACGCAGAGGGCACAGATGGGTTCGTGGGATGTTGGCGGCGAACGAGAGGAACGCGGGCTACAGATCAAACAGCACGAGCCATGCGCGGCGGCATTCACGGGCAACGTCGCAGGCATGGAGCAGCGCACGCGAGCGCTGCGTCCCGGGGAAGTACACGTACTCGACGCGCTTCCCCTCCCGGCGGACGGCTTCCACGGCTGGCTTGAAGTCGCCATCGGATGAGACAAGGATGGCTGTGTCGTACGCGTCCTTGAATGCCCCGGTGAGCATGTCGACGACGAGGCTGACGTCGACGCCCTTCTCCTCGTATACCACGTGGCCGTCTACCACCCGTCTCTGCAGAAAACCTCTTGAGAACGTGACACCGGCGCTCGCCTCGATACGGGAGTAGTACCGCTCCTGTGCGGCCGCTCGGTGCCCAGGGTATTCGGGCGGGGGCGAGACGTTGTAATACCAGGCTCCGGCGAAGGTGCGCTGGCCGACGAGGCGGGCAGCGAACCTGGCGATGTCGACGTTTGCCGGCCATCCGCGCTCGCGCAACCGATTGTACAGATTGGCGCCATCGATGAAGACCGCTACGCGGCTGCGTCCCGCGGAGTGCCCCTGCACCACCATGTCCTCCGAATACGGAACAAGGCCGCCAGAGGCGGCCTCGTTACTCGCGGCAGGTTGCCCCACCGCGAGGTGGTATGTCGACAGCCTATCGGCTGGCCCATCAAGTGTCAATACTGATGAGCACAATTCACGTGCGATCCGCCGGTGCCCCGCTCACACGCCGGTGCTGGCGCCGATGGCCTTGCCGATGGCGAAGGTGACGGTGGCGGCGACGGCGGCGATGGCGACCTGGCGGGCGCCGGCGAAGACGGGGTTGCGCCCCGTGAAGAGCGAGACGCCGGCGCCGACGCCGAACGCGGCGACCGCGCTCAGCAGCACCGACGCGGCGAAGTACACGGCGCTGGCGCCGAAGAGCCAGGGGATGACGGGGATGATCGCACCGGCGGCGAACGAGAGGAACGAGGCGACGGCGACCCCCCAGGGTGAGCCGAGCCCCTCCGGGTTCAGTCCCAGCTCCTCGCGCGCCAGCGTCTCGAGCGCGACGCCGCGGTCGGCGATGATGCGCGTCGAGAGGTCGCGGGCCTCGTCCTCGCCGAGGCCCTTGGCGCGGTAGATCAGGGCCAGCTCCTGGCGCTCCTCCTCCGGGTCGGACTCGAGCTCCTGCTTTTCGAGCGCGATCTGGCGCTCGAACAGCTCACGCTGCGAGGTGACGGAGATCCACTCGCCGGCGCCCATCGAGAAGGCGCCGGCAAGCAGCCCGGCGATGCCGGCGAGGACGATGAAGCTGCCGCTCGGGTTCGCGCCGGCGACGCCGATGACGAGGCTCAGGTTGGAGAGGAGGCCATCGCTGATGCCGAAGATGGCGGCGCGGAGCTGCCCGCCCGTGTCGACGCGGTGCCATCGCTCGCCGCGGACGATGCCGGCGACGTCGCCGACGGCGCTGCCACCGGGCGCGTAAAGCGTGCTGAGGGTGCGCGCGTGGGCGCGCTCGTCGCGCGCCATCGGCGGGCCGGCGTCGGCCTGGGCCATGTAGTCGTCGAAGCCGGTGGACTCCATGGCGCTGACCATCGGCAGGACGGCGCGGGGGCCGAAGCGGTCGGCGAGGAAGCCGAGGATACGGATGCGCGGGCTGGGCTTTGGCTGGCCGGGGTCGACGCCGGCGGCGCGCAAGCGGTCGGCCCAGACCTTCAGGTGGCGCTTCTCGGTCTCGGCGAGCTCGAGGAAGATGCGCGAGCGCTCGGGATCCTTCTCGGCGGCGGCGAGCCGCTGGTAGATGGCGACGCCATCGATCTCGCCCTGGTAGTTGGTGCGGAACCGCCTGATGTCGGCCGCGGACGGGGTGGCGTCGGTGTCGGTGCCCATCGCTGCGATCTTAGCGGATCGGGCGAAGGGCGGGCGCCGGGATGGGGGTTGGATATCGGAAGCTGGAAGTCGGAGGCCGGAAGGCGGCCTCGGCCGTGCGGCGACGTTATCGCAGGCGCCATGTATGCTCGTCGGCCCGGGCTGACAGATCCATCGCGCCATGCACGACGGTCAACACGTCGAGATCCACAGGGCCGATCCGATAGACGGTTGGTGCGGGGCGCGCATTGACCCGGTGGCGCGGGGGTTCATACACTTCGGGCACTGCGCGGCCACCCCTTCGCCGCAGACCCCGAGGAGACGCCATGATCGACAAGATCCTCAACATCAACCCGGAGCGCATCGCGGTCACCGAGCTGTTCGGGGCGATCGGCAATCCGGCGCGGACGACGGAGTACATCCGCATGCTGCGGGCGATCGAGGAGAACGAGAAGATCCGGGCGCTCGTCATCGACATCGACTCGCCGGGTGGCGCGGCTGGCCCGTCGGAGTACATCTACAGCTCGGTGTCGAAGATCGCGAAGAAGAAGCCGGTGGTGGCGTTCGTGCGCGGGATGGGGGCGTCGGGCGCGTACATGGCGGCGTGCGGCGCGACCAAGATCATCGCCGTGCCGATGGCGCTGGTGGGGTCGATCGGCGTGATCTCGCAGCGGCCGATGCTGCAGGAGGCGCTGGAGCGCATCGGCGTGCGGATGGAGACGACGAAGGCGGGGCGGCTCAAGGACATGTTCTCGATGTTCCGGGAGCCGACCGCGGAGGAGCGGCAGCGCGAGCAGACGCTGCTGAACGCGTTCTACGACCGCTTCGTGGAGCTGGTGGCGCAGGCGCGCGGGATGAGCGTCGAGCGGGTGCGTGAGCTGGCGACGGGCGAGGTGTTCACGGCGGACGAGGCGAAGCAGAACGGGCTCATCGACGAGCTGGGCGACCTGGATACGGCGATCGACCTGGCGCAGGGGCTGGCCGAGCTGGCGGAGCGGAAGGTGACGTACGTGAAGCCGCATCGCGGCCTGCGGGACCGGCTGCTGAACAACGCGGCGATGGCGGTGGTGGACGCGTTCGCGTTCGCGGTGGAGACCCGCGTGCGGGAGCGCGGGCTGCGTCCGTAGTTTGTACTTCGTAGTTGATCGTCCGTAGTCATCGTGCGTGGGCTGCTCGATCGCCGCGCCTGCGCGCTGGCAATGGATCATGCAGATGAGCAATTCTGCGGCAGGCGCGGCGATCGACAGGTCTCGTAAGAACATGCCATAAGGGGGTTGCACTCGGCGCGCGAATCGGGTAGCATTCGCTGGTTGACATCCGAAGGCCCCCATTTGTATACTCGCTTCAGGCTAGACAGAACCCCCTTGCCATTGGCATCCCCATCCCAACGTCCCTTCCGCGAGGGACTATTCCCGTCAGTTGGAGTCCGCGCGTAACCGCCATACGAGGAGCACACACCGGAATGACTGTCTCAACGGACGTCGTCAGCACACGATCATCGGTTCCGGCAACGAAGAAGTCCTATGCGAAGATCGCGCACGTCCTGGACATCCCGCACCTGATCCGGATCCAGCTCGACTCGTTCAACTGGTTCAAGAACGAGGGGCTGCACGAGCTGCTCGAGGAGATCTCGCCGATCAGCGATTTCACGGGCACGCGGATGGAGCTGCGCTTCGGTGACTACTCCTTCGGGGACCCGAAGTACTCGGAGCTGGAGTGCCGCGAGCGGGACATGACGTTCTCGGCGCCGCTGCGGGTGAACGTGCAGCTCGTGGTGCGCGAGACGGGCGAGGTGAAGGAGCAGGAGTTGTTCATGGGCGACTTCCCGCTCATGACGCCGAACGGCACGTTCGTGATCAACGGCGCGGAGCGCGTGGTGGTCTCGCAGCTCGTGCGCTCGCCCGGCGTCTACTTTACGCGGGAGACGGACCCCACGAGCGGCCGGGATCTGTGTTACGGCAAGCTGATCCCGAACCGCGGGGCCTGGCTGGAGTTTGAGACGAGCAATAAGGACGTGCTGTCGGTCAAGGTGGACCGGAAGCGCAAGATCCCGGTGACGACGCTGCTCCGCGCGATCGACGAAGAGGAGGGGGTGCCGGAGGCGCAGGTCGGCACGAGTGAGCGGCTGCTGGCGAAGTTCGCCGACGCCGACACGAACCCGGACCACACGTACATCCGGTCGACCCTCGACCGCGAGCCGGCGGTGGTGACGAACAAGGCGGAGGCCCTGCTCGAGTTCTACCGGCGCCTGCGCCCGGGCGACCCGCCGACGCTCGAGAACGCGCGGGGGCTGCTGAACTCGCTGTTCTTCAACAGCCGCCGGTACGACCTGGGGCGGGTCGGGCGTTACAAGCTGAGCCGGCGCCTCGATCGCGACCCCGCGCTGAAGATGCGCATCCTGCAGCCGGCGGACCTCGAGGAGATCGTCCGCACGCAGATCCGGCTGAACAACGGGGACGGCCACCCGGACGACATCGACCACCTGGGGAACCGCCGCGTGCGGGCGGTGGGCGAGCTGATCCAGAACCAGTTCCGCATCGGTCTGCTGCGCATGGAGCGCGTGGTGCGCGAGCGGATGACGATCATCGACCCGGACCAGGCGACGCCGAGCGCGCTGATCAACATCCGGCCGGTGGTGGCGTCGATGAAGGAGTTCTTCGGCGGCTCGCAGTTGTCGCAGTTCATGGACCAGACGAACCCGCTGGCCGAGCTGACGCACAAGCGCCGCCTCTCGGCCCTGGGGCCGGGCGGCCTGTCGCGCGACCGGGCGGGGTTCGACGTGCGCGACGTGCACCACAGCCACTACGGGCGCATCTGTCCGATCGAGACGCCGGAGGGGCCGAACATCGGCCTCATCGGCTCACTGGCGACCTACGGCGTGATCAACAGCTACGGCTTCATCGAGACGCCGTACCGGCGGGTGATCAAGCAGCTCCCCGCGAACTCGCCGGACTGGCTGGGCCGCTATCTGGGGCAGGATGTCGACGGCGTCGGCGCGCGGGGGGAGCAGGTGACCGAGGCGCTGGCGAAGAAGCTCGCGCGCAAGGGCGACGAGATGGTGCGCGTGCGGCCGTACGTCAGCTCGCTGATCGAGTATCTGGCGGCCGACGCGGAGGACCGGTACGTGATCGCGCAGGCGAACGCGCTGCTGGACGCGGACAACCACCTGCTGGAGGAGCGCATCGAGGCGCGGGTGGGCGAGCGGTTCATGATGGAGCCGCCGGACATGGTGGACTGGATGGACGTGTCGCCGAAGCAGATCCTCTCGGTGGCGACGTCGCTGATCCCGTTCCTGGAGCACAACGACGCGCCGCGCGCGCTGATGGGCTCGAACATGCAGCGGCAGGCGGTGCCGCTGGTGCGCCCGGAGACCCCGATCGTGATGACGGGCGTCGAGGGGCAGGCGGCGCAGGACTCCGGTCAGGTGATCCTAGCGGAGGACGACGGCGTCGTGCTCGAGGTGGCGCGCTACCGCCACGACGGTGAGCGCCGGATCGGGCCGCTGATCGCCGTGCGGTACGACAGCGGCGAGGAGCGCGAGTACCCGCTGCTGAAGTTCGTGCGCTCGAACCAGGGGACGTGCATCAACCAGCGGCCGGCGGTGCAGCCGGGCGAGCGCGTGCGGAAGGGCGACGCGCTGGCGGACAGCTCGTCGACGAGCAAGGGCGAGCTGGCGCTCGGGCAGAGCGTGCTGTGCGCCTTCATGAGCTGGCAGGGCTACAACTTCGAGGACGCGATCATCCTGTCCGAGGCGCTGGTGCGTGACGACAAGTTCACGTCGATCCACATCGAGAAGCACGAAGTGGAGTCGCGCGATACGAAGCTGGGGCCGGAGGAGATCACGCGCGACATCCCGAACGTCGGGGAGGAGTCGCTGCGTGACCTCGACGAGAACGGCATCATCCGGATCGGCGCCGAAGTGAACTCGGGCGACATCCTGGTCGGCAAGATCACGCCGAAGGGCGAGACGGAGCTGACGGCGGAAGAAAAGCTGCTGCGGGCGATCTTCGGCGAGAAGGCGCGCGAGGTGAAGGACACCTCGCTGCGCGTGCCGCACGGCGAGCGCGGCAAGGTGATCGACGTCAAGGTGTTCCGGCGCGACACGCACGACGAGCTGCCGGCCGGCGTCAACGAGCTGGTGCGCGTCTCGATCGCGCAGCGGCGGAAGGTGTCCGAGGGCGACAAGATGGCCGGGCGCCACGGCAACAAGGGCGTGGTGGCGCGCATCCTGCCGGTCGAGGACATGCCGTACCTGGCGGACGGGACGCCCGTCGACATCGTGCTGAACCCGATCGGCGTGCCGAGCCGGATGAACGTCGGCCAGGTGCTGGAGACGCACCTGGGCTGGGCGGCGAACGCGCTCGGCTTCCGGGCGGTGACGCCGGTGTTCGACGGCGCGAGCGACAAGCTGATTGAGGATGAGCTGGCGCGGGCGTGGCTCGCGCTGCAGGCGGGCGCGCTGCTGCGCCGGAGCAACGGCAACAACGGAGCGTACGCCGGCGCCCGCGGCGTGCCGTACGAGAAGCTCGACGTGCCGAAGTTCGAGCAGTGGCTGACGGAGCGAGGCTACGACGCGCGCGAGATCCTCGATGACACGCGGATCGGCGTGGCGCGGCGGGCGTGCCTGGAGGTGTGGCTGGAGGACGTGGCGGGGGTGAAGAAGGCGCGCGCGCTGACGCCGGACAAGATCGAGGAGAAGGTCAGCGAGGCCGTCATGCACGGCATGGCGCCGCCGACCTACGGCAAGCAGACGGTCTACGACGGCCGCACGGGCGACCCGTTCGACCAGCCGGTGACCGTCGGCAACATCTACATGCTCAAGCTGGTCCACCTGGTGGAGGACAAGATCCACGCCCGCAGCACGGGGCCGTACTCGTTGATCACGCAGCAGCCGCTGGGGGGCAAGGCGCAGTTCGGCGGCCAGCGCTTCGGCGAGATGGAGGTGTGGGCGCTGGAGGCCTACGGCGCGGCGCACATCCTGCAGGAGCTGCTGACGGTGAAATCGGACGACGTGGTCGGCCGCGTGAAGGCGTATGAGGCGATCGTCAAGGGCGAGGACGTGGTCGAGCCGGGGGTGCCGGAGTCGTTCAAGGTGCTCGTGAAGGAGCTCCAGAGCCTGGGCCTTTCGGTCGAGGTGCTGAACGACGACGAGCAGTCGGTGGAGTTCGTGGAAGACGGCGAGGGGGTGCCGGAGCTGGGCATCAACCTCTCGGGGTTTGAAGGTGAGGATAAGCTCAGTGCTTGAGGTAAACGACTTCAACGCCGTCCGCATCTCGCTGGCTTCGCCGGAGCAGATCCGGTCGTGGTCGTACGGGGAGGTGACGAAGCCGGAAACGATCAACTACCGCACGCTGAAGCCGGAGAAGGACGGGCTCTTCTGCGAGAAGATCTTCGGGCCGACCAAGGACTTCGAGTGCTACTGCGGCAAGTACAAGCGGGTGCGCTACAAGGGCATCGTCTGCGACAAGTGCGGCGTCGAGGTCGCGCGGTCGAAGGTGCGCCGCGAGCGCATGGGGCACATCGAGCTGGCGTCGCCGGTGAGCCACATCTGGTTCGTGAAGGGGACGCCGAGCCGGCTGGGGCTGCTGCTCGACATCTCGCCGCGCTCGCTGGAGCGGGTGCTGTACTTCGCCCAGTTCATCGTCACCTCGGTCGATGAGCACGCGAAGAAGCGCGCGCTTGAGCACCTGCAGGAGGAGATGGACCGCGAGGCGACGCGCCGCGAGAAGCAGTTCTCGGACCGCGTGGCCGAACTGCAGCAGGAGCTGGCGGACGCGGAGAAGCACCACGCCGACGAGAAGGAGCGCAAGCTCGCGCAGGTCGAGTCGGAGCGGGAGAAGGCGACCGACGCGATCATGCGCGCGGCAGTCGAGTACCAGACAGAGCTGGGCGAGCTCGTGGGCAGGACGGCGCGCAAGGGGTACCGGATCGGCGACACGCTGGTGCTGGAGCGCGGCACGGTGATCGAGCAGGGCGTGGTCGATGGGCTGAAGACCGTCGCTCAGGAGCGCGTCGCCGCGCTCGAAGAAGAATTCACGAAGAAGCGCGACGACATCGTCCTGATGGCGGACGCGGCGATCGAGCAGAAGCGCACGAGCGTGATGGGGGAGCTGGCGCCGCTGCAGGAGCGCGCCGGCAGCGAGCGGCAGACCGTCTACGCCGAGTACCAGGCGCAGATCGACGAGCTCAACGACCTCGCCGACCCGGCCGAGAACGACAAGATGATCCTGCTGGCCGAGTCGAAGTACAAGGAGATGCAGGAGCGGTACGGCAGCGTCTTCGAGGCGGGCATGGGCGCGGAGGCGCTGCTGAAGATCCTCGACCG
>JAKAMA010000351.1 GCA_021813085.1 Chloroflexota bacterium
ACGCGGCCAGTAGGCGAGGCGAGCGCGGACGAGGAGACGGCGCAGTTCGAGCGCGAGCTGCTGGAGAAGGTGAACGCGCTCGGCGTCGGCCCGCAGGCCGTCGGCGGCACGAACACCGCGCTCGCCGTCAACATCGAGACCTACCCGACGCACATCACGTCGCTGCCCGTGGCGGTGAACCTGCAATGCCACAGCGCCCGCTCGAAGCACGCCGACCTGTAACGCAGGCGAAACAGCCGGACGCCTCCGTGCGTGCGTCGGTGCGGTTCCGCCTGGCCCGGGCGGCGGACGTACCCGCGCTGGTCGCACTGATCAACGACGCCTACAGGCCGGTCGACTGGTGGCTGTTCAAGCAGCTCCGCACGGACGCCGCCGACCTGCGCGAGAGGCTCGCCGACCGGCAGGCGCAGCTCATCGTCGCGGAGCACGACGGTCGTATCGCCGGGCATCTCGCGCTCTGGCTGCGCCCGGACGAGGCGGAGTTCGGATTGCTGGCGACGGCGGTAGACGCGCAGGGGCACGGCATCGGGAGGCTCCTGGTCGAGGAAGCGGAGCGCCGCGCGCGCGACGCGGGCTACGCCGAGATCCGGCTGCACTGCGTGCGGGAGAACGGCCTGCCGGCGTACTACGGGCCGCTCGGCTACCGCGTCACGCACGAGGAGCGCGGCCGCATGTGGGGCGCCGATCGGGATTGGACGCTGGTGCACATGGCGAAGGCGCTGCGATGAGCGATGCACGCGATGCCGGCCGTGCGGGCGGCCAGGACAGCGATGCGGCAGCGCGGATCAGGGCGCTGGCATGGAAGAGCGGACGGGCAAGCAGCAAGGAGCGAGCAACATGTCGCTGGTGAAGCAGGACGGGGAGATCAGGCTGAGTCCGCCGCTGACGGACGAGGACGTCGCGCAGTTGCGCGTGGGTGACCATGTGAAGTTCTACGGCACCATGTACACCTCGCGCGACGCCGCGCACCGGCGCATCATCGCCGCGATCGACGACGGCACGCCGCTGCCGTATCCGCTCGAGGGCCAGATCATCTACTATGTCGGCCCGACGCCGCCGCGGCCCGGGCGCGTCGCCGGTTCCGCGGGCCCGACGACGTCGATGCGGCTCGACCCCTACACACCGCCACTGCTCGAGCGCGGCCTCAAGGCGATCATCGGCAAGGGCGGCCGGGGCAGCGAGGTGAAGAAGGCGCTCCAGCGGCACAAGGCCGTCTACTTCATCGCCATCGGCGGCGCCGGCGCCCTGCTCTCCAGGACGATCAAGCAGCTCGACGTCATCGCCTACGAGGACCTGGGCACGGAGTCCGTCAAGAAGCTCGAGGTCGAGGGCTTCCCCGCGATCGTCTGCTGCGACATGTACGGCGGCGACCTGCTGGTCGAAGGCAAGGAGCAGTACCGCGACCAGGCCGTGCTCGGCGACTACGTCTCCGTGCCACCGGCCGAGAAGGCAGGGTAGGGGCGGGCCCACGTGCCCGCCCCTCATTGTGCCGGTATTAGATCATCACTCGCCCTCTCGCGCGATCGTCGTGCCGGGGATCGGCCGCGCCCGCGACCACCAGGGCCAGCTCGTCGCCGTCGCCGCGTAGTCGCCCGCGTGCCCCCGCACGATCGCGTCGGCGATGCGCGCCGCCCGCACGTTCGCCCGCACGTCGTGCACCCGCACGATGTCGGCGCCGCCGGCGACGCAGATCGCCGTGACCGCGGCCGTCGCCTCGTCGCGCTGCTCCGGCGCCAGCCCCAGCACGCTGCCGATGAAGTGCTTGCGCGACGCCGCCACGAGCAAGGGCCGCCCGAGCGCGCGGAACTCCGGCAGACGCCGCAGCACCTCCAGGTCCTCGTCGTGCGATTTTCCGAACGCGATCCCCGGGTCGATGATCAGCGACGCATCCCCGACGCCGGCGCGCCTCGCCGTCGCGATGCGATCGAGGAAGAACGCACGGTGCGCCGCGATCAGGTCGTCGTAGCGGGGCGGCTCCGATGGCCGGACCTTCGGGCGCTCGTAGGTGTAATTGATGACGAGGGCGGCGCCGTGCTTCGCCGCCGCCTCGGCGGTCGATGTGTCGTACATGAAGCCGCCGATGTCGTTGATGACGTGCGCGCCCGCCTGTAGCGCCGCCGCGGCCACCGATCCCTTGTACGTGTCGGCAGAGATCACGAGGTCCACTTCGCGCGCGATGCGGCGGACGGCCTCGCCGGCGAGCTGCGCCTCCTCGTCGGCGTCGCGCACAGGCACGTCGGCGCGTGCGCTCTCGGCGCCGATGTCGATGATGTCGGCGCCGTCCTGCTCGGCCACTACCGCGCGGCGCACCGCTGCGTCGAGGTCGCGCCCCGTGCCGTCGTGTGAGAAGGAGTCGTCGGTGAGGTTGAGGACCGCCATGATATACGTGCGCGCGCCGAGCGGCAGGCGGCGGTCGCGCGCGCGCAGCTCATTGCTCGCGGCCGAGGTCATCGTTCAGTCGTCCGCCTTGAACTCGGCGAGCGCCTTCAGCGCGACGTCGTCGATCTCGACGCGCACAACGTCGGCAATGACCTCGACCACGCGCTCGATGGGCAATACGACGTCGTGCGGGAACACCAGGCCGCGCCGGATGACGAGCGCACTCACCTTGCCGCTCGCGGTGTCGTAGAGGACGCGCTCGACTTCACCGATCTTCTGGTGCGGGTTGAGCCGCCAGACCCGTGCGCCACGCTTGATGTCCACCTCGTCCGGCGCGATCGACAGCACCTCGTGCATCAGATACGGCCCGGGCTCGCCCGGAATCGACGCCGCCAGGCGCGCCACGTCCGATGCGTCAGGCCAGCCGGGGTGCGTGTCGGGGATCAGCTCGAAGTGCTCCGCGATGTAGTCGACCGAATGCTCCTTGAACTCGTCGCCGCTCATCGAGACACGGACCTCTTCCGAGGTAGCGTCGGTGACGGCGCCGAGCGGCACCATGCGGTCGTGCGAGAGCGCCCAGCCGCCCGCCCAGAGGGGCCGCTCGCTACGCAGCAGGCCCGTGTCAATGACGACGTGCGTCAGCTTGAGCGTGTCCTTGTTGAGGACGAAGCGGCTGAGCGTCCCG
>JAKAMA010000352.1 GCA_021813085.1 Chloroflexota bacterium
GAGCGTCCGCGCCAACCTCGAGTCGTTCGCGCTGCTGCCGCTCATTGCGGCGCTGGCCGTGCCGTCGCCGCTCGCGGCCGGTGCGCTGCTCGGCATCGCGGCGATGACGAAGCCCATGACGTTGCTCTTCGCGCCGATGCTCTGGTTCGCCTGGCGCCGCGACGCATGGAAGTCGGCGTTGGCGATGCTGGCGGTCTGCGCCGCCGTCTCGGCGCCGTTCATGCCGATCTGGCGCGACTATTGGACCGCGAACGTCACCTTCAACCTTGAGTACGGGGGCGCTTCGGCAGCTAACCGGCTGCGGACGTTGCTGACGATGCCGGCACCAGTGTTCGTCGGCTCGCTGCCGCTCTGGTGCGCGGCGGTCGGCGGCGCCTTGCGCCGTCCCGGTGCGAGGCCGTGGATCTTCGCTGCGTGCGGCCTCGCCGCGACGAAGCTGTCCGGGCAACAGTTCAACCATTACTACGTGCTCCTGCTCCCGCCAGCAGCCCTGTTCGCCGGCCGAGGCCTCGACTGGGCGATCGACCAGTGGGCCGGCCGGGCGGCGCTCGCCGCCGGAGCGGTGCTCGCGCTGCTCCCGCTAGCCATCGGCATCGGGCCGCTGATCCGCGACTACGACCGGCTGCACCACCCGTTCGGCGCCGCGCAGAGCGCCATCGACGCGACGCCGGGCGAGTTCTACATGCTCGGCGACCACTCCCAGCCGTACGTGCACGCCGGCCGCATGCCGCAGCGGCGTTTCTTCTTTGACGTGCCATTAGTCGTGCGACCGGAATGGGGAGAACAGGCCAGGCAAGACCTGCTCGCCTGCCCGCCGGCTGTCCTCGTCACCGCCGAAGATCGCCTGTTCCAGGTCGCCTGGCGGGACGAGGTCACGTCGCTCTACGCGGGCCGCATCGAGACCGACGGCGGCACGGTGTACCTGGATCCGGTCCGCCACTGCTGACGCGGAGCCCGCTACCCCTTGCCATCGGCCGCCGGTAACCTGCTGCCATGCCCGCACTCGCGATCCGCGGCGGTACGCCGATCCGCACCGCGCCGTGGCCCTCGTGGCCGCAGCACGACGAGCGCGAGCTCGCCAACCTCACGCGCGTGCTCGAATCCGGCAACTGGGGTGGCTTCCCGTCGCCAAACGTGATGGCGGGCGAGTTCGCGGAGCGCTTCGCCGCCTATCACGGCGCGAAGTTCGGCATTTGCACCACCGGCGGCACGACGGCGCTCGAGGTCGCCCTCCGCGCCGCCGGCCTCGAACGCGGCGACGAGGTGCTCGTGCCGGCGCTGACGTTCTACGCGACGGCGTTCGCGGCGCTGATCCAGGGCTTCAAGCCGGTCTTCGTCGACATCGACCCCGACACGTGGTGCATCGACGCATCGAAGATCGAAGCGGCGATCACGCCCGACACGCGCGCGATCCTGCCCGTGCACCTCGGGTCGCGCATGGCCGACATGGACCGCATTACCGAGATCTCCCGCGCGCGCGGCCTGAAGGTGATCGAGGACTGCGCGCACATGCACGGCGGCTTCTGGCGCGGCAAGGGCGCGGGCACGCTCGGCGACATCGGTTGCTTCAGCTTCCAGTCGTCGAAGCTGATGACCTGCGGCGAGGGCGGCATCATCATCACGAACGACGAGGCGCTCGAAGAGCAGTGTCACGGTTACGTCAACTCCGGCCGCGTCAAGACGACGGACCGCCAGGCGTCCGAGGGAACGCTGCTCGGCTGGAACTACCGCATTACCGAGTTCCAGGCCGCCGTGCTCCTCGCCCAGCTCGAGCGGCTGCCAGAGCAGGTCGAACGCCGCAACGCGAACGTCGCCCGCTTCGATGAGCGCGTCGCCCAGATCGACGGCGTGAGCACGCTCCGCCACGACGATCGCCAGGCGACCCGCTCCGGCTACGGCATCATCCTTCGCTACGACGAGCAGGCGTGGGGTGGCATCTCACGCGACCGCTTCGCTCGCGCCCTCCACGCCGAGGGCATCCACCTCTACACGTCGTTCTACACGCCCGTCTACAAGACGCCGCTCTTCGCCTGGCGCGACGCGCCGATCGAGGTCGACTACAGCCAGACGCACTGCCCCGTCGCCGAGCGCGCCTCGTACCACGAGATGATCTGGCTCCCGCACGAGGTGTTCCTCGGCACGACGAAGGACGTCGACGACATCTGCGACGCCGTCGAGAAACTGCGCCTCCACATCGACGAAATCAGCAACTGAGCCGGGCCGCTCGGGCGGGCGCATGGGTGTTACGATGTGCCCATGACGGAGCCGCGCATCCAGTACGTGACGACGGGCGACGGCGTCAGCATCGCCTACGCCGTGACGGGCGAAGGCCGCCCGCTGCTGCGCGTGCCGACGCTCCCCGTCTCCCACCTGCAGCTCATCTGGCAGGCGGAGTTCGCGCGCGACACCATCGGCGGCGTGACGCGCGGACGCACGTACATCACCTACGACGCGCGGGGCTTCGGCCTCTCGCAGCGCGACGTCACCGATTTCTCGCTCGACGCGCTCGTCCGCGACATCGAGGCGATCGTGGACCACCTCGGGCTCGGGCAGATCCAGGTGATGGCCGCCGGTTACGGCGTGCCGATCGCCATCGCGTACGGCGCCGCACATCCGAGCCGCGTCAGCCACCTCGCCCTGAGCGCATACGCGAGCGCTCAGGGCATGCCGGAGGAAGAGGTGGACGCCATCATGGCGCTCGGCGAGAAGAACTGGGAGCTGGCGACGGAGACGCTGACGCACGCCGTCCTCGGCTGGGCGAACAGTGCGACCGCGCATCAAGTCGCCGCTGTGATGCGGGCGAGCGCGTCACCGGAGACGCTGCGCGCCTTTATCGGCCAGATCCGTCACTGGCGGGTCGAGGACCTGTTGCCGGCCGTCGCCGCGCCGACGATCGTCGTCGGCCGGAGCGGCGGTCCCGGACCCTCGTTCGACACCGCGCGCGACCTGGCGGCCGCCATCCCGAACGCCCGGCTCGCGATGATCGAAGGGCCGCTCGACGCATCCAGCAACCAGGAGGCGGCTACAATCGCGTCGTTCCTCAGCGACGGCGCC
>JAKAMA010000021.1 GCA_021813085.1 Chloroflexota bacterium
CGACATGGACGGCGACATCTACAACGCCGCCGCGATCATCTCCGACGGGCGCCTCGTCGCGCGCTACCGCAAGCAGTTCCTGCCGAACTACGGCGTCTTCGACGAGGACCGCTACTTCCAGCGCGGCGCCTCGTCGCCGGTGTTCGTGATCGCCGGCGTCGGCGTCGGCGTCAACATCTGCGAAGACATCTGGTACCCGGACGGGCCGACGCGCCAGCAGGCGCACGCCGGCGCGGAGGTGGTGGTCAACATTAACGCCTCGCCCTACCACCGCGCCAAGGGCACGTTTCGCGAGAACATGATCGCGACGCGCGCCAGCGACAACGTCGTCGTCGTCTGCCACGTGAACGCCACCGGCGCGCAGGACGAGCTCGTGTTCGACGGCCACAGCCTGATCTGCGACGAACGCGGCGAGCTGCTCGCGCGGGGCGCCCAGTTCCGCGAGGACCTGATCGTCTGTGACATCGACATCGAAGGCGTGCTGCAGGCGCGGCTGCACGACCCGCGCCACCGCAAGGCGCGCTTCGACCAGCAGGCCGCCGGGGGCACGCCGAAGGTCGTCGTCTCCGAGGCGCCGTTCGTCGCCGAAAAACCGCGCATCTCGCCGCCGCCGCTCGCCCCCGTCCTCGGCCCTGTCGCCGAGGTCTGGGACGCGCTGGTGCTCGGCGTCCGGGACTACATCGCGAAGACCGGCTTCAGCACCGTCCTCATTGGCCTCTCGGGAGGCGTCGATTCGTCGCTCGTCGCCTGCATCGCCGCCGACGCGCTGGACGCAGGGCACGTCGTCGGCGTGTCGATGCCCTCGCGCTTTTCGTCCGAGGGCAGCAAGTCAGACGCCGCGGCGCTCGCGGAGCGGCTGGGCATCCGGCTGATGACGGTGCCCATCGAGCCGGCGTTCGAGGCGTCGCTCGGGATGCTGGCGGAGCCGTTCGCCGGCACGCAGTCCGGCGTCGCCGAGGAGAACCTGCAGGCGCGCATCCGCGGCAACATCCTGATGTCGCTCTCCAACAAGTTCGGCTGGCTCGTGCTCACGACCGGCAACAAGAGCGAGATGGCGACCGGCTACTCGACGCTCTACGGCGACATGGCGGGCGGCTTCGCCGTCATCAAGGACGTGCCGAAGACGCTGGTCTACGAGCTGGCCCGCTACCGTAACGGCGTCGCCGGGCGCGACCTGATCCCGCAGGCCGTGATCGACAAGCCGCCGAGCGCCGAGCTGCGCCCGGACCAGCTCGACAGCGACTCCCTCCCGCCCTACGACGTGCTCGACCCCATCCTCGAGGCCTACGTCGAAGACGACCGCGGCATCGAAGAGATCGTGGCGATGGGCTTCGACCCGCCGACTGTCCAGCGGGTGGTGCAGATGGTCGACCGGAACGAGTACAAGCGGCGGCAGGCGCCTCCCGGCCTCAAGGTCACGCCGCGCGCCTTCGGCCGCGACCGCCGCCTCCCCATCGCCAACCGCTACCGGCCCGGGTAGCCGGGCTGGCGGGGGAGTTGGGCCTGGATTCGCGCGAGACGCCATCGGATGGCACAATATGGCCCGTAGCAACCAAAGCAGTTGCCCGCCGCCGGGACCCGGTGGCGCAGGCAACAGGAGACCGATGTCCATTCGCGGCCTGATCTTCGACTTCGGCGGCGTCCTCTGGGACATGCGCTGGGACCTCACCCGCGAGCTCGAGCGCGCGCACGGCCTGCGGGATCACGCCATCGTCGAGACCCTGTACGCCGGCGACACCTGGCGCCAGGTCGAGGTCGGCGCCGGCGACCGCGAGCGCTGGCTGTCCGACGCGCACGCGCAGCTCGAGTCGATCGCCGGCCGGGCGCTGCCGCCGCTGCACCAGCACTGGCGCGAGCGCCAGCACCTCATCGCGCCGAACATCGACCTGATCCGCGCGCTGCGGCCCCCGTACCGGACGGCGGTGCTGAGCAACGCCGACAGCACGCTGCCGCAGCGGCTGCGCGACATCGGCATCGCCGGCCTGTTCGACGCGGTCGTCTGTTCGGCGGAAGTCGGAATGGCCAAGCCGGACGCCCGGATCTACGCGCTCGCCGCGGAGCGGCTCGGCCTGCCGCCGGCCGCGTGCGTGTTCATCGACGACCTCGAGAGCAACGTCGCGGCGGCGCGCGCCGCCGGCATGGCGGGCGTCTGCTTCCGCGTCGACCGCGGCGACCGTCTCGACGAGCAGTTGCGCGCGGCCGGCGTCGCGCTGGAGGCAGACACGCTGCCCGCGTAAGGTGGAGCGCGCCGGGGGCCGAGGGCCCGGCCGGAGGAGGAGAGACATGGACCCGCAGTACCGTCTGTTCGCCCTGATCGTGATGACGTTCTGGATCATCGCCATCGCCCTCGCGATCTTCGCCGCGGTGGCGCCGAACTGGGCGCACTTCGCGTAGGACGCGGTGGTCAATGCGACGGCTCCCAGTTGGTGCGATCCCCCTGCTGGGCCTGCTCGCGCTCATCGTCTTCTTGGGAGGGAAGACGAGGGATAAGGTCTCCGCAACGCCCGGGTCGAACGGCAACGTTGTGCTGTTGTCAGTCGGCACCCCGGTGATCCCGCAAGCGGCGTTGCCGGCCCTCGCCGGCACGCGAAACGTGAGCACGCCGGCGGAGCTCTATCAGGTGGCCCGGCCGGGTGACGTCATCGTCATCGACAAGAACCTATTCCCGCAGGTCGACCGTGCGTTCCTCAAAGGCGCGCTCGCAAACGGGCTGCCGATCGTGGCGCTGAATGTATCGGAGCGTGACCTGGCGCAGGCGACAGGCTACGTCGATGCCGTCGGCGCACGAGATCCGCTGATGCTCAAGTACATGAAGCTTCCAGCGCCGTTTGTCGGGTTCTCGTATAGCTACGTGTGGCTCAGCCTGCCGGGCTCCCAGGGGGTGTGGTACAACGGGGATGGACAGAAAGATTTCACTTCGTCATCTTTTGCGGCGAGCCTGCGCTCATACAGCTTGATGGCGCGAGGGCTGACGGAGCGGCCCGGCGGGCAGATCGTGCCCCTCGATCGACCCCAACCGATCACGCCGCAACCGCATCCGGCGCCCTGACTCGAAGGGAGACTCGAGGTCGCGATTCGAGGTGCGGCAGACCTCCGACCTCCGACCTCCGACCTCCACAACCCCCGGTCCCTCTTCCCCCTGCCGCCGAAGCCGAAGATAATCCCGCGTGAGGCTGCGGCACGGGCCGCCGCACGCGGGTGACGAGGAGGCTCCATGGACTGGCAGGAGATCTACAGGCAGCGGCTCACCACCGCGGACCAGGCCGTGCAGGCCGTCAAGTCAGGCGATACCGTCGTCCTGTCGATCTTTCCGCCGCTGACGCTGCCGCCCGCCCTCGCCGCCCGCAAGGACGACCTGCGCGACGTGACGATCCGCCTGCTCGCACCCGCCGCCGACCCCGGCTGGCTGCGCATGCCCGACGAGTCCGTCTTCAGCGTCGAGTTCGAGCTCTACATCGGCGACTTCGCCCGCTTCGTCACCGACGAGCGGCGCGGCTCCTACCTGCCCAACCTCTTCTCCCTCGGCATGAAGGCCTACGACCAGAAGCGCCCCGACGTCCACCTCCCCGACGTCATCATGTGCAGCGTCTCGCCCCCGAACCGCGCCGGCTTCTGCCACTTCGGCGCCCACCACTGGGTCCAGCGCTCCTACGCCCGGCGCTGCCCGACGGTGATCGCCGAGGTCAACCCGCACCTCCCCCAGGTCTACGGGGACGTCTACATCCACGTCTCCGAGATCGACCACTTCGTCGAGCTGCAACTGCCGCCCTTTGGCCGCGCCGAGTTCGACCGCGCCGTCGCCACCATCGCCGACCCGGTGCGCCGCGAAGGTTGGCGCAAGCTCGGCGACGAGCTGCCCGATATCAGCGTCCTCGCCGCCGTCGCTGGCGTCATGGCCGCCGTCTCACCCGAAGACGCCCGCCGCCTGCTCGGCATGGCCGAGCCGCCACCCGAGGCCGTGCCGATGGCGCGGTACCTCAACGAGATCGTCGAGGACGGCGACACGGTCCAGATCGGCACCGGCGAGCCGTCGCGCGGCGTCACGCGGCTCGGCGCCTTCGCCGGCAAGAAGCACCTCGGCATCCACACGGAGCTCGGCTGGCCCGGCCTCGCCCGCCTCTGGCGCGACGGCATCGTCGATGGCAGCCGCAAGGAGGTCCACCGCGAGAAGAGCGTCGCCGTTGCCTGGACGGGCTGCGACCCGAACGACCTCGACATCATCGATGGCAATCCGCACTTCGAGCTGTACGACCCGGAGTACGTCCTGCACCCGCGCACGCTGACGAAGTTCGACCACTTCATCGCCATCAACAACGCGGTTTCGGTGGACCTGCTCGGCCAGATCAACGCGGAGAGCGTGTTCGGCGGCCGCATCATCAACGGCACGGGCGGCCAGCCGGAGATGCACCTCGCCGGCGCCTTCTCACCCTACGGGCGCGCGATCACGCTGCTGCCGTCGACGGCGATGGGCGGCGCGGTGTCGCGCATCGTCGCGCAGATGGAGCCCGGCTCGCTGGTCACGATCCCCCGTTTCTACGCCGACGTCGTGATCACCGAGTTCGGCGTCGCGCGCCTCTGGGGGAAGAACCACCGCCAGCGCGCCGAAGAGCTGATCGCCGTCGCCCACCCCGACCACCGCGACGACCTGCGCGCCCAGGCCCGCGCGCTCTGGTGGCCGTGATGCGCGGGCGATGAGAGGTCAGAGGTCAGAGGTCGGAGGTCGGAAGGGGTCGCGTCCCGCGGGTGCCCCCTCCAACATCCAACATCCAACCTCTAACATCCAGTTCCCCCGGCGACCCTCACGGCATCGGCACCACCGCCAGCGTGCAGCGCGAGATGCACACCAGCTTCCCCGATTCGTCGCGGATCTCGATCGTCCAGACCTGGCTCGTGCGGCCGATGTGCACCGGCTCCGCCGTCGCCCGCAGCAGCCCGTCTCGCTTCGGCCGCAGGTGGTTCGCGTTGATCTCCTGGCCCACGGCCACCATGCCCTCCGGGCAGTTGCGGCCCGCGCCGACCGACGCCGCGCTCTCCGCCAGCACCAGCGAGGCGCCGCCGTGCAGGATGCCGAACGGCTGGTGCACGCGGCTGCTGACCTCCATCGTCATCACCACGCGCTCCTTTGAGATCTGCTCGAAGCGCATCGGGATCGCCTGGCCGATCACCTCGGCCATGCGCGCGTCCCACGCCCGGAGGTCGCCCTCCGGCGGCAAGGATCGTGGCATCTCCGCCTCCTCAGGTTGCATCGAGGGATAGTCTAGCCAGCCGTGATCGCGCGCGCGATGCGGGGGCCGCCTCCCCGCGCGGCTGCATGTCCCCTCAATCCTGTGGTACGATTGCGCACGCTGGCGGGCCGCGCCGGCGGGAGGCACCATGACGACCGAGACCCCTACAGCCGGATACAGCCGCACGTACCCGCGCGAGGCGCGCCTCAAGGGGGACAGGACGTTCCACCTGCGGCTGATGGACAAGACCATGCGCGATGCCGTGCTGGCCTTCGCGCGTGCGCTGCCGAAGGGCGACATCCTCTTCCTGCGCATGGACGTCACCGAGCCGCGCAACGTCGACATCTGGCTCCAGAACATCGCCGCCGGGCGCACGATCACCCTCACGGCCTGGGACGGCGAGACGCTCGCGGGCTACGCCAGCCTCCATACGAACGATGTGCTGTGGACGCGCCACGTCGGCGAGATCCGCACGATCGTCGGACAGGACTACCGCGGCATCGGCCTCGGGGCGCGGCTCGTCGAGGAGATGTTCGAGGTCGCGAAGCAGTTGGGGCTCAGGAAGATCACCGCCCAGATGACGTCCGACCAGCCGGGCGCGCGCGGGACCTTCGAGCGCGCCGGCTTCCGCCCGGAGGCGCTCCTCACCGACCACGTCATCGACAGCGAGGGCCGCACGCACGACATGCTGATCATGTCGTACGACATCGACGGGTTTAACGACTGAGTCGCGCGGGGGCTCGCGACGCCTCGGGCTCACCGCCGCCGCGCTGCGCCGCCGCGGGGCACCTGCGCGCGGCGAGGGCCGGGGCGCGCGGTGTGGTCGCGACCCTGACGGATCGGCGACGGTCGCAATCCTCACCCCCTTCCCCCTCTCCGACATGCGGAGAGGGGGCCAGACAGTGCTGATCGGGAGAACAGGAACAGCATCAACTGGACGAGGAGACCGGGCAGCCCTCGCTGTTCGACTCCGTGGTTGCCACGAGAAGCGACGACCGACCCGCGTCCGCCCGCCCGTGAAGGCCACCGCGACGTCTCCCCGACGGCGCACTCGGTGACCAGCGCACGAGGCGACTTCCGGAGAAACTCGACATGGCCGGATCCCTCAAGCAATCTCAAGCGGTCAGCAGGCTGGCCGGTCACCTGTATGGATTCCTGCCTGGCACGCCCCACCCGTTCGCCGATCAGTCGATCTCCTTCGCCGGTGTAGCGCGTGATCTCGGTCTCGGGAAGTACTGGAGCGGCGGCAGCAAGCAGCCCGCCATCACTCAGCTCCTCCGGCTGACGCTCGAACAGCAGCCTGCGCGCTTCTGCGATCTGATCCTCCAAGCGGTGATCCGCGGCATGGCCTACCGCGAAAGCAAGGGCGGGCCGATCACGCGGGAGGAGATCGACGAGTTGAACGGCCTTGTGGCGGAGGTCGGTTTCAAGATTCCCGACCTGCATGATCCGGAGTTCCTGAAGAGCCTTCCGCGCAACGAGCCACCGCCCGAAGAACATGAGGGCGTGTCGGCGGAGACGCTGCATGCGCTCCGAGAGCACTTCGGGACGGTCTTGGCGCTCGCTCCTGGCCCGCGAGGGTACGAGTTCGAGCGGTTCCTCAATGCACTGTTCGAGGCCCATGGCCTTGCGCCGCGAGGGTCCTTCCGGCTCGTTGGCGAGCAGATCGATGGGAGCTTTCAGCTAGGCCAGGACACGTATCTCGTCGAGGCCACGTGGCGAGACCAGAGGGTCGGAGCGGAAGAACTAGGGACGCTCGCGGAGAAGGTGCGGGGCAAGGCCGAGTGGTCGCGGGGACTGCACATCAGCTACTCGTCCTACACGACAGAGGGCCTCGCCGCCTTCGCCGTCGGGAAGCGGACGAACATCATCTGCATGGATGGCCTCGACCTGCATGAGGTGTTGAACCGTGGCCTAAACTTGGAGGATGTGATCGGGCGCAAGGCGCGGCGCGCGGCGGAGACCAACCATGCGTACGTGGCGGTCAGGGAACTCCTCCCTTGATCCTGGCCGGGGGCAAGGTCATGCCATGCCCGTCGGTAACGCGCGCGCGGTGACGCTCGCGGGGCCAGAGGCGTCGAAGAACCGCGACGCGCGTGGTCCAGCACTGCCGCGAAACCGCGTCTACACCGCCGGCGCCACCGGCGCCTGCTGCGCCGCTGGCGTGGCGGCCTTGCGGCGCGCCGGCTTCGCCCCGTTGCCGGCCGGCGCCCGCCCGTTCGACGGCCGCGCCACGCCGACGTCGCGCAGGTCGCTCGCGACGACACCCGCCGCGGCGCGCAGCCGCTGGAACTCGTCCGCGAACAGCCGCGCGATGACGTCGACGTCGGCGAGGATCTCCGGGTCGGAGATGATCGTGACGTACAGCCCCTTGTCGAAGCTCGTGATGCCGACGCCGATGCCGAGGTCGCCCGCCAGCGGCACCAGCGGGTAGTGCGCCAGCATGCGATGGCCGACGCTGTACAGCGGGATCAGCGGCCCGGGCACGTTCGTGCAGACGAGGTTGAGCGCGCCGCGCGGCACGCCCCCCATGCCGGCCAGCGCGTGGTACGCCGCCGGGATGTCCTCCGCCAGCGAGATCAGCGACTCGAAGGCGTCCGCCTGCCGCTGTGCCTTCAGCCGTCCCGTCTCCTCGCGCACGGCGGCGAGCCGCCGCACCGGGTCGGCAATGCCGACCGGGATCTCGGGCAGCATCATCGACACGCGGTTGCCCAGCGCGCCCTTCTGGTCCTCGCGCCGCACGTTGACCGGGATCTGGAGCCGCAGCGTCGCGCCCTCCGTCTTGACGCCGTGGGATTCGAGGTAGCGCCCCAGCGCGCCGCCGAGCAGCGTCAGCATGACGTCGTTCACCGTGCCGCCCAGGGCGGATCGGATGCCGCGCACGTCGGTGAAGGAGACGTCGGTCCAGGCGACGCGCCGCTTGCCGCTGACCGGCTTGTTCCACGGCGCCGGCCGTGGCTGCCGGAGTGCCAGCGGCATCGCCACCTCGAGGGCGTGCGACAGCTCGGTCAGCCGCCGGAACTGCGCCCGGGCGTCCAGCAGCGTCTCCTGCCAGTCCGTCCAGGCGCGCAGCCCGGCCTCCCAGCGGTCGAGGAGCGCGTCCGTCCACGCCTCCATCGGCCCGGAGATCGCGCGCGGCTGCCACGGCTCGGCCGGCGGCGACGGTGGCGCCGGGTCCGGCGTCAGGTCCAGCACCGCCAGCAGCAGGTCGATGCCCGAGACGCCGTCGACCAGGCAGTGGTGCACCCGGCTCAGATACGCCGTCCGCCCGCCCGCGAGGCCGCGGATGACCGCGATGTCCCACAGCGGGCGGTCGCGCGGCAGCATCTCGGCGAACAGCTCGCCCGCGAGATCCAGGAGCTGCTGGTCGCTCCCCGGCGCGGGCAGATCGAACGCCCGCACGTGCCGGTCGATGCTGAACCGGGGGTCGTCCTCCCACGTGGGGTGCGCGGCGTGGAACGGCGGCACGACCGCGCGCTGCCGGTAGCGCGGGATCAGGTGCATGCGGGCATCGACGCTCTCCCGCAGCCGCTCGAAGGGGATATCGCCCTCGAAGATGGCGACCGAACCGATGTGGAGGGGCGCCTCCGGCTTCTCGAAGTACAGGAACCAGGCATCTTCGGCGCTCATGCGCCTCGACGGACGTGCTGACGGCATGGCGGGGCCTCCTGCCGGCCTTGTGTCCCCCCGTGGAGAGATCCGAAGTATACTTCGGCCGCCGCCGCCCGGTGCGGGTTGATGAGAAGATCTTGCGAAAAATGGCCGTGTGCCTCTGGCGCCCGCTGATACGCCGGCGGGCCGGGATTGCTTATATACTGTCAAAGCAAGGATGATGTGCGGGTAGCGGCTGGGCGCCGCGCCCCGGACGGGCCGTACGGCCGCACACGCCGCCAGGGGGAAGCGTGACAGTAGCGACAGCCCCGCACGCCGAGACCAAGCGCTATGAGCCGACCAGCCGCCCCATCTGGCTCGAAGCCCTCTTCCCCATCGACTGGCTCTGCCTCCACGCCTCGCCCGTGTACTACGGCTTCGGCGTCCCGCGCGGCCACGGCGAGCCCGTCATCGTCGTCCCGGGCTTCCTCGGCAGCGACCGCTACCTGACGGAGATGCACCTCTGGCTACGCCGGATCGGCTATCACCCCTACTTCTCGGGCATCGGCCGCAACGTGGACTGTCCGGAGCTGCTCACGCAGCGGCTGCTGATGACGGTGCGGCAGGCGCACAACGAGACGCACCAGAAGGTGACGATCATCGGCCACAGCCTGGGCGGCATGCTCGCCCGCGCCGTCGCGCATCGCGAGCCGGAGCTGGTCAAGCAGGTGATCACGCTCGGTTCGCCATTCCGGTCGCTGCGCGCGCACCCGATCATCCTCAGCGCCGCGAACCTCGTGCGCTCCAACATCGTCGGGGCGCGGCGGGGCCGCCGCGAGGTGAAGCAGAGCTGCTACACCCCGGATTGTAGCTGCAGCTTCGTGCGCACGCTGACGGACGAAGAGCCGGACGACCTCTACCGCCGCACCGCCATCTATTCGAAGGTGGATGGTGTCGTCGACTGGCGCTCGTGCATCGAAGACGACGTCGCGCTCAACCACGAGGTCACCGCCACCCACATCGGCATGGCGTTCAACCCGGACGTCTATCGCACCGTCGGGAACCTGCTCGCCGGGGTGGTGTAGCGAAGGCGCTTCCGCTCCGTCCCACGTCACGCGCGCCAGACGCCGGCCCCCGCGCCGCGGCCCGGGCGTGACAGAGGGCGGAGCCGCGATGCGGACTCCGCCCTCTGCCGTCGGGCGCCTGTTGCCTGTAGTTTACTCCGTCGCCGCGCCGTTCGCAGCGGCCGCCGCCTTCTTCGCCTTCGCGGCGGTGGCGGCCGCGGTGCTGGCGGGCTGCTCCGCCTGCGCACCGGGGCGGCTCGTGATGCGGGTCACACCTGTGCGCACGCGCTCGGCCGTCACGCCTGCGACGTCCCGCGCTGCCTCGACGGCCGCCTCGCCCGCCGCGCGCTGCGCCTTGACGACCTTCTCGATGGTCTCGCGCGCCTCGCTGCGGGACTCGGACAGCTCGTCGAACATCTGGCGCGCCAGTTCGAGGGCGCGCCCCTGCGCCTTGGTCGTCGACTCCATCATCGCGCGGTAGAAGCCGCCGATGTCCGTCGGGTCATCCGCGAACTTGCGGCCCAGGTCGACCGCCTCGCGCTGGCCGCGCTGGGCCTCGCCGAGCAGGGTGCTCGAGACGCGGTAGCCGCGCTCGTTCCCGGCCTTGATCGCCTCGATGATGGCGTCGTAGCTCTCCGTGAGCGCCTCGAAATACTTGTCGACCGCGGTGTTCTTCGCCATGGCTTCCCCGTTTCCTCCTGAATTGCCGTCCCGGCGGGACTTGCATCGCCTCGTTGATAGATGTAGATTACACATAGCAGCAGTCGGCTGTCAAGTGGTAGCATCATCTAGCGGCAGAATAATGTTGGGCGCCGGCGGACCCGGCGCCGGGAGACGTGATACGATGGTCAGGCGCAAGGACGACGAGCAGGACACGCCCTTCCGGATGCACGGCGACCTGCTCACCACGACGCTGCTGGCGTTCCTCCGCAACTGGAACGCCTACGGCTACCAGCTCGCGCAGCAACTGGCGCAGGCGGGCCTGCCGGCCTTCGATTCCGGCACCGTCTATCGCACGCTGCGCCAGCTCGAGAAGACCGGCCTCGTGTCGTCGTTCTGGGACACGTCCGAGTCCGGCCCCGCCCGCCGCATGTACTCGCTGACGAAGGCGGGCGAACTGTTCCTCTCAAGCTGGATCGACGTCCTGGGGAGGTACCAGGCCGTCCTCCAGAAGACGCTCGACGGCTTCGCCCCGGCGGCGGGCATCGAGCAGGACGACGAGCAGACGCCGCCCCGCGCGGCGCGCCGGTAGCAACGGCGCCGGACGCTCAGGCAGGACGCCGGAAGGAGCGCACCCATGACAGAGAAGCAGACGGAGAACCCCCTCGACCTCTGGCGGCAGTTCATCACCGACTCGGAGCGCCAGTGGAACGGCTTCTTCAAGGACGTGCTGGGCACCGACGCGTTCTCGACCGCCATGAACACCTGGGTCGAGACGTCGCTCACGATCCAGCGCATGGTGGCCGACAATCTGGAACGCTACTACAGCGCCTTCAACATCCCGACCCACGGCGACCTCGTCGCCCTCGGCGAGCGGATGAAGGGGATCGAGGACACGCTCGCGCGCCTCGAGGCGGCGCTCGCGGCCGCCGCGCCGGAGATCGCCGCCCGCGCCATCCCGGTGCGCACGAAGCCGCGCCGGACGAAGCGCCCGCCGGTCGCCGCGCACCCGAACGGCGCGCGCTGACGCCGGCCGCGCGACGCGGGGTTCGCGCACGGGACAGACGAATCGCCACGCTCGGCGTCAGCGGCGGCACGCCCGCCGCACGCGGCGGAAGCCCGTCAGACGAGGTGCCGACAGGCGCCGGTCCGGCTTCGCCGGACGCACAGCCGGGGGCGGCTGTGCTCCACGCCCGGCGGGCCACCCTCCAGTGCCCAACTCACGCGCCCCCGCCCCGTCAGTCGATGTTCGCCTTCCACCCCAGCCACACCATCGCCGCGACCCCGGCGACGATCAGCGCGCCCGGAAAGAGCAGCGCGCCGCCGAACGCGCCCCAGCGGTCCGCAGGCGCCGCCGCGCTCACCGCGCGCCAGGTGCCGTAGCCCAGCGCCGCCGCCAGCCCCAGCGCGAGCGCGACGCCCGCCAGGACGAGGTCGCCGCGATCGAGGCCCAATCTCCGCCGCATCGCCCAATCTAGCATCGCCCCGGCGCACGCGCATGCTTGACAGCGAGTCGAGCGATGTAAGAGAGTAGGCGCGCTTGCAACCTGGAGAGGAGAGGTCACGCTATGACGACTGCGCTCGCGTCCGACGCCGCGCCCTACCCGGTCCGCCTCGAGGTCCCGTACCCGGACCACCTGTCACGGGGCCTGATCTTCGTCAAGTGGCTGCTGGCCATCCCGCACTACATCATCCTCTACTTCCTGGGCCTCGTCCTCGGCATCATCACCTTCATCGCGTTCTTCGCGATCCTCTTCACGAAGAAGTACCCCGAGGGCCTGCTCCGCTTCGCCGTCGGCACGCGGCGCTGGCAGGTGAACGTCAACGCCTATCTGTACTTGCTGCGCGATGAGTATCCGCCGTTCTCGTGGGACGCCGGGCAGTACCCCGCCGCGTTCGAGGTAGACCAGCCGGCGGCGCTGAACCGCTGGTTGCCGCTGATCAAGTGGCTCCTGGCGATCCCGCACTACGTCGTTCTCGTGCTTCTCGGCATCGCGGTCATGTTCACGAGCTTCGTCGCCTGGTTCGCCATCCTCTTCACCGGCAACTACCCGCGGCCGCTGTTCGACTTCGCCGTCGGCGTGCTGCGCTGGAGCGAACGCGTGACGATGTACACGAGTCTGGTGACGGACGCCTACCCGCCGTTCCGGCTCGGGCCGTAACGCATGGCGATCGCCTATGAGCGGCCGCGCCCGCCGCACCCCGTCGCGTTCGACGTCACGTACCCGGAGCGGCTCTCTCGCGGGCTGATCTTCGTCAAGTGGCTGCTCGCGATCCCGCAGTTCATCATCGTCTACCTGCTGTACATCGTCGCCGAGATCCTCGCCGTGCTGGCGTGGTTCGCGATCCTCATCACGGGCCGCTACCCGAAGTCGTTCTTCGAGTTCGGCAGCGGCGTGCTGCGCTGGCAGGCCAACGTGCTGGCCTACGTCTTCCTGCTGCGCGACGAGTATCCGCCGTTCTCCTGGGAGCCGGGGGACTACCCGCTGCTGCTCGAGATCCCGTACGCCGACCGGCAGTCGCGCTTCCGGCTGTTCATCCGCCTCTTCGCCGTCATCCCGAACCAGATCGTGCTCCAGTTCGTGACGCTCGCAGCGCTCTTCACGACCTTCATCGCCTGGTGGGCGATCCTGATCACGGGCCGCTACCCGCGCGGGCTGTTCAAGTTCGCCGTCGGGACGATGCGCTGGTACGAGCGCCTGTACGCCTACCTGTTCCTGCTGCGCGACGAGTATCCGCCGTACAGCATCAACGCCGCCGCCCGCCCCGGGAACGAGGTGCTCTCCGCGATCATCGGCCTGCCGCTGTTCGCGGCGTACATGGCGCTGGTCCTCTCGCCCGGGATCGGGCTCCTGGGCGGCGGCAACGCGACCGTCTACGTCGCGCGGCAGGAGCTGACGGCGCCCGGCGGCCTCGCGAGCGCGCCGCCCTACGGCGAGAGCGGCCAGGT
>JAKAMA010000022.1 GCA_021813085.1 Chloroflexota bacterium
AGGCCACGGAAGGGTCTCCTGGGGCGCTCTCGGCGCCGGGCGATCGTGTCCTGGAGTATAGGGTCGGGCGGCGGAGGCGGGCAAGCGGCGCTCGCGCCACGAACGAACCGCCCGACCGTCGTGCTGTAGAAGCGCGCCTTGTAGTTGTACAGCCCCAGCGCCGCGTCGCCGGGCTCCTGCTGCTGCCCGGTGTAGAGCTTGTCCGTCTGCGCGACGCCGCCCGCGCGCGTGGCGCCGTACGGCCAGTACGCCGTCTCGGCGACGGTCGCGCCGGCCGCGTCGAGCACTGCGTTTCGCCGGGTCATGAACACTCGAGACGATACACGGCAAACACCGTTACGTATGCCGCAGACTGTCGTTCGAACGCCGCACTCTCCCGTGCGGCATCTGGTCTAAGTATCGGCGCCGCCCACGCGCCTTGATTCATGTTCCAGTAGTCGATGCAGTCTGCGCCGTTCTCCGCAGCAATGACGTCGCTGTCGGTAATGTGCGCTCGCGGATTGGGCACGGGATGTGTTACTTTCCATCCGTTGGCTTCCAGCTTCGGAACGAGCTTATCGCGGAGTTCCGAAAACGTGAGCTGGGTGCCAAGGACCAGGAACGGGTCCCCCGAACCATCCGTCCCATCCACTAACACCACGAATGAGGGATCGGCCTTCAACTCGCTCGGACCTGGAAACGGCATCTGTCGCGTTCCCTGTTGCGGCAGTTCACCACAAACCGCCGCCGCGACGAAGAAACTAAGAACAAGGCACAACAACAGTATTCGTCGCATCTGGGTTGGCTCCCTATTGATTGGGCGAGCGGTCCCTCATGAGGAGGCCTGCGTCGCCACGACGGTGCCGGCGCTGCCGGTGACCGCTGCGGCGACCCGAGAGTCAAGAGCGAGGCTGCGCATCCTTCGCGCGTGGGTCAGAGAAGAGCTTGTGCCTGCCGCTATCGGTGATCTGCAGCCACAGGTCGTCGCGATCGAAGATCTGTCGCACCGTGTGTGCGTCGCGGCTACCGGTCTCATATTCGGCTTCAATCGCCGTGTAATCATCGGCTGTTGACGTTCTCTGGTGACCGCTCGGTTCTTCAGCCCACATGCTGATCATGTGCAACGCTGCCAACCGACGCAATGCATGAAAGAACTCTGCGATATTGGCTGACGTTAGCGGCAACACCTCTGGCAGCACGATCGATAGAGGGGCACAATGGTCTGGAAGAAGCGCGAGGATAAAGAACTCAGTCGGGCTGAGGGCTTGTTGATCTGTCGACATTCTTGATGCCTCTGCGTCCAACGAACCGTCCTTGCTCGCCAAAGAGTTCGTGCCCGCGCCGCCCGCCGGCGGCACCCCGGACGGGCCGGATGGCTCGCGCATCGCCACCGCGCGCCCGTAGGCCTGGTAGTACTTCGTCACGCCGCCATCGCCCTTCTTCTCGTAGACGCCTCCAATGTACACCGTGCTGTCGCTCGCCACCCGGTAGGTCACCTCGACCCAGGCCTGCGTGATGTAGTTCCAGGCGCCGGGCGTGGAATAGATCTGGAACCCGAACTCCGTCCCGGCGTTGAGCTCGGCCGCCGTCCACGACTGCCCCGTGCGCGGGTTGACGGTCATGTCCCACTGGTCGTTGCGCCAGCCGGCGGCATTCGTGCTGTGGTACGTCGGGCCGCGGGTGTCCACCCCCTGCCTCGCGGCGATGCGCCCCTTTGAGTACGCTAAGCCATGCCCGAGCGACTGCGCCGGCCCAGCGGCCGGTACCTGCGCGACCGCGCCCCTCACGGCCGCCTCCTGCTCCCGGCGCCCCGGGCCCCTGCGGCATGACGGAAGAACAGCGGCCCCCGTCCGAACAGCGCCCCTCCGGCGAAGGCGACGCGCCTCCGCGGGACGGACGGCCGCCCTGCACGAGGGCTCATGGTGCGTCAGGAGGGCGAACGCTGGCCGCTGTCTGGCTGGGCGAGCGGGCAGTTGGCGCGGTACCGGCTGAGCACCTTCGAGTCCGCCTCATGATCGAAGGTCGACCGCCGCCGCCATCCACGCACATTCATGATGGAGGCCGTCCCCCGCGCGACCGTGCCGTCAGCCGGCAGGCACAGCGGCGCCGGTTGGAGGACCGTTGAGGGGCAGGCGCCAGATCCCGATGCCGGCCACGAAGAGCGCGTCACCATCGGGTCCGGACGTGATGAGCAGCCCCTCGGCGATGCCGTCCTTGATGCTGTCGTCGCCTACCGGCGACCAGTCGATGCCGTTCCGGCTCTGGAAGACACCCTGGCCCGTCGTCGCGACGTACATGTCGCCATCTCCGCTGACGGCGAAGCCGGCGCCGTGTACGATCGCTGTCTTCGCCCGCGTCCAGGTGTCTCCCGCGTCGTCGCTCATCCAGACGCCGCTGCCCATGGATCCCACGAACCATCGCGCCGGGTCTTGAGGGTCGATCAGCAGTGACATGACACCACCGGGGAGATCGGGATGCGTGCGGGCCACTTGCCAGGTAACGCCGCCGTCCCGGCTCACCGCCAGCACGCCCGGCCGGCGCCCCGCGAGGAACGTGCCGCCGGGGCCCGCCGTGACCGCCGTCCACATCAGCGGGTTCGGCCCTCCACCCGGGTTCACCGCCTCTTTGACGGCAGGCAGGCGTAGCGTCCACGTTGCACCGCCGTCGCCGCTCGCATAGATCCCCTGCTGCGCCGCAATGACCATGACGCGCGGGTCCGCGGGATCGATGGCGACGTCGTTGACCCCGTTGCCGGGCTGCTCGAACACCGGTACCCATGTCTTGCCTCCGTCGGTGCTCTTCAGCAGCGAGTCCCACGCCGCCGCGAGGAACGTTGCCGGTGCCGACGGGTCGGCGACGACATGGTAGGCGCTGGACCCGTACGGCGCGCTCCAACTCAGGCCGCCGTCCGTGCTGCGCAGAAAGCCAGCACCGGACGCAGCGACGAGGATGCGCGGGTCGCCGGCCGCCTTCGCGACGGAATACACGACCGTGTCTCGCGCCAGGACCTGCTGGTACCCGGGCCGCTGGGACACGGTGTCGACGACGAACCGCGCGCTCGCGTCGTCGGCGGTGCTGCGCCTCACGTCGACCGTGATCTTCCACCGGCCTTTGAAGGGAAGGTACGGCCCCGTGACCGCGTAGGTGTCGTCGCCGGCCACATGGGCGATCACGCGGGACTCGCCGATGGGCGCGTCGAGCGGCTGGAAGCGGAAGCGCACCTGCGTGATGCCGAGCCCCTTTCCCAGCACGCACGGTTGATTGGGGTTGGTGCACGTCTGCTGGATCTGCGCCGCGATGCGCGCCTCCCCGCTGCTGGCCGGCTGAATCGTCAGGTCGATGACCAGATCGCCGGCGGCGCCGTGCTCCGTGATGACGCTCGTGAGCCTTGCCGCCTGCGGCAGGGCGCGTGAGACGAGCGAACTCGCGGGCGTGGCGAGCGTCATCAGCGCGACGGCGGCCAGGATCGCGGCAGCAGCCAGCGCTTCCAGCGGAAGCGATCGCTGGAGCACCCGCCAGGGCCGCGCGGCATGCCGCCGGTCCCAGCCGCGCGCGAGGAGAAAGTTTGCGGCTCCCAGCACGAGCACGACCACCACCAGCGCCAGCTTCGCCGTCAGCGCCTTGCCGTACGTCGTGTCGACGAACGAACGGAGCGTCGGCATCTCCTCGACGGTGCGATAGATGCCCGTGAGCAGGATCAGGGCAAACGATCCGACCGCGACCCACGCGAACCGCCTGATCCCGCGCACGACGAAGGTGCGCCGCACGCCGCTCGGGTCACGCCGGCTCCAGAGCAGCAGCACCGCCAGCCCGAACACGGCGCCGATCCAGGCGGCCGACGCGACGAGGTGGACGAAGTCGGCCGCCACGGGGAGATCCGAAGACCACGCCGCGGCGTGGCTCGAGAGCGACTCCGTCAGCAGGATCCCGGTGATGACGCCCGCGAGCGCCGCCATCCACTGGCGAAAGCGCGCGGGACGGACTGCTGCCGCGGCGCAGATCGCCGCCGCCACACCGGCCAGCACCATTCTCGCGACCCAGAGCTGTCCCCAGGCGGACCGGTTGATGATCTCGCCCGCGGCACCAAGCCCTCCGGCGTCGTGCGCACGGAGCAGCAGCGTCGCGACGCCGCCCGCAACCACGGCCACCAGGCTGACCGCGCCGACGGCGATGAACGTGCGGCGAGGGTACGGCGCGCCGTCCTCCGGCCGGCCGTACAGGAACACCAGCGTCACCATCCCGCCGGCCGCGAGCGCGCCGAGCAGGCTCACCCACTGCGCCACCACCTCCGTGATCGAGGGCCGGTAGTCGGGCGAGGTGACCCTGCCCGCGTCCGCGCTCGTTGGCGCGACGCCAACACCGAAGGAGAACGAGCCATCCAGCCGGTGCCCATCGACCGACGAAAACGACGTCCAGGCGACGATATAGGTGCCCTGCGGGAGCTTCGGGACGGACAGCGTGAGCTGTGCTGCGTCAGCGTCGTTGTAGGAGGCGGTGACGCCCGGCACGGCCTTCTTCGTCGCGTCGAGGAGCCTCGCACTCGTCAGATCCCGCGCCAGCGCCTCGCTGAACCACAGGTTGATGGTCTTCGGGCTCTGCTCAAGTCTCGCTCCCTCGGCCGGATCGGAACGCACGAGCACCGCGTGCGCGGATGCGCCGCGAGCCAGTAGCAGGCTGCCGGCGAGTCCGATGATGAGCGCACCGGCCAGCGAGATTAGCACCCGGCGACGCAGCGCTGGACACCGCCCTCGTCGCATTCGGGTGAGGATATCGATCAACGACAAGTCCGTGGCGTCTGTTCTTCCTGGATCGTTTCGTCGTCGATCCGTGTGCTTCTCTGCGCGATGCCGTCAGAACCCATCTGCCGATGAGGATGCAGCCGAAACGGACGGCGGTTGCGCGGGCTCGGAGAGCTGTGACTCCAACCACGCGATCTCCCGGTCCACTTCGGCCCTCCTGGTGCGCAGCGCGTCGACTTGCTGGTCGCCTGCGTGCCCACGTCCCTGCATCATGCCCATGCAGGACATGCCGCCGCTGGTGCCCTTCGTCAGCCCGAAGCGCCGCAGCAGCGCCGGGCCGTACGTGGTGAGCGGGCAGACAAGGGCGGTACCGGCGACGATCGCGATGATCACGAGAGTCATGGAGTTCTCTCTCGACTACTGCTTCTCCACGATCACCACGCCGTTCATGAGAGGGTGGTGGAAGGTGCACTGATACCGGTAGACGCCGGGCTTGTCGAAGGTGAAGCTGAACCGGTCGCCCTGCTTCATCACGGGACTCAGAAAGACGCTGTGGATCTCGCTGACGTTGTGCACGACCGGGTCCTCGTTGACCCACGTCACCGTCGTGCCCGGCTTGACCTTGATGCCTTGCGGCACGAACTGGATGTTCTTCAGCTCTACGGTCACCGAGTTCCCCGTGACGGTCACCGGGTTGCGCTCGCCGTACGCGTCGACCGATGCCTGCCCGCTGCTGCCGCCGCAAGCCGCGAGCACCGCGACGCTCGCGAGCACGACGATGATCAGCGCCGCCCTGCGAGCGCTCATCATGGCGTCGCCACCGGCACGCTGGAGCCGGGTGAAGCGCCCGCCTCGCCCGTCCGCGCGCGCGCCGACGCCAGCGCGGCCAGAAGCTGATTCACGTTCGCCGGCGCCGCACCTGGCAACTCGCTGAGCGAGGCCTGTTCGCCAGCGACGATCTTCCCGGACTTGTCGATGATCACGTAGCCCATGAACGGCATGCCCATCATGTCGCTCCACATGCCGATGCTCCGCAGGAAGGTGTACGGCGGCCCTTCCTGGAGCAGCGGGTAGGCCGTCACACCGTGCTTCGCGGCCGTGTCGCGCCCGGTCTGGCCGGTCTCGTATCCGACCACAGCGAGGTACGCGCCCGCGGCCGCGAAGTCTGGCGCGCGCCGCTGCAACTCGGCAATCAGCTCGCGGCAGCCCAGACAGAAGTCACCCATGTACCCCACGAGGACGATGTCCTTCTTGCCGAGGTACTGCCCGAGGTCGAACATCTGGCCCGTCCGGCTGTCCTCCAGCTTCACCGCCTGGACCTTCTGGCCGTCCGGCACCGCGCCGCTGCCCATCGATCCGGAACCGCCGCGGAGGTTCCATGCGAAGGCGCCGGCACCGACCGCAGCGACCGCGAGCAGAAGCCACCACACCTTTCGCCGGTTGCGGCGATGCGACCACCAGGACTTGTTCTGCGGCCCCCTGGTTCGCGGTGCGGACGAATCGCTCACTGCGCCTCCTTCTCGACGCGCGACGCGGGCGCTCGGGCACCGTCTCCCATCGACGCGATCCGGGCGTCGAGGAGCTGCCGCTGCGCCTGGAGCACCGCCAGCCGCTTCTCGGGGTCGGCCGGCAGGTCAGACGGCGCGTTGCCCGTCGCCTCGTGCGCCTCATGACCGTTGCCCATGCCCATCATGCCGCGGTCCATGAACCGCATCATCAGGATCATGGCGAGCGGGCACGCGAGCGCGAGCAAGATGAACGGCAGATGCTGCACGGCACCTCCATCCGGCCGCAGCGAGGCCGGCGGCGCAGTCTACTACATCATGTAGGAGATGTCTAGCAGCCGATGCATGGGTGCGCGCTCGCCGCGCCGTGTGCGGTAACCAGCAGGAGACAGAGGACAGCGACGGCGATGAGGTTGAAGAGGATGACGTGGAGCGTGGAAGGCGCGCGCAAGAGTGATCGAGACGTGCTGCCAGTTCCGAGGAGCCGGTCGATGCGGACGTCCGTCGGGGAGAGCGCACCGACCGCAAGCTCCGTGAGTCCCGGACGCCCATGATCCGTCAGCAGGCGGTGCAGTGCCGAGGCCAGCGGAAGCTCGCCGCCCATCCCATCGACCGCCGCGCGATCGGCATCCAGCTCGCGCCGGCAGAGGTACGCATCGGCCAGACCGCCGGCGCCCGGCAGCAGACGCAGCGGCACCGACAGCGCCCGGACGAGGAGGATGCGGAGCGGGTCGAGCCCCCGCATGTGAGAGCGCTCGTGCCGGAGCACCGCCTCCAGCTCGTGGTCATCGAGGGCGTCGAGGAGGGCGGTGCTCAACAGCAGCCGCGGCCTCAGCAGTCCATACGCAAAGGCGAGCGGCTCGGCGCTGCGCGCGAGGTCGAGCCGCGCGGCGATGCCGAGAGATGCGGCGAGCGTCCCCAGCCGTTCCGGCTCGTCGGCCATCCGTGAGCGCAGGAGGAGCTTCACGGCGTTTCGCGTCCTGCGGAACGCGATCGCGGCCGACACGATCGCGATGACGAGCGGCACAACAACCGCGCCGGCGACTGCGATCGCCAGCGCACCCGCGTGTCCACCCGGAACGTGCGCCAGGTCCATGCAGGCCGTTGCCAGGGCTGCGTACGCTTCACGGACCGCATCGCCGTGCCGCGTCGCGAGCAGTACGGCGGGCAGCGACACCATTCCCAGAAGAAGGAACATGAACAGGCGCGCGCGCGTCATTCGCCGGCCCTCTTGCGCAGCAGCGCTCCAAGCTGTCGCGCGCGTTCCGGGTCGACCTCCTGCAGCTCTTCGGCGAACTGCGCGACGGCGACGTCGCCGAACTCGCTGATCAGGCCGCGGATCCGGCCTCGCGCCAGCTCCTCTTCGTATGCCTGCCGCGTCAGGGCGGGGCGGTACACATGCGCGCGGCCCGACCGTGTCCTCTTGAGCATCCGCTTCTCGACGAGTCGCGTCATGATCGTCAGGATCGTCGTGTACGCGGAGTCAGTCTCATCGTTGAGCGCGCCCGCGACGTCTCGCACCGTCGCGTCGCCCCGGCGCCATACAACCGCCATGACCCGCGCCTCCAGCGGTCCGAGAGAGGGGACGGTCTTCGACCTTGAGGTGCGGAGTCGCATGGGTCTATACTACTACACGACGTCGTACTATGCGCCTTGAAGACGCCTCATTGTAGCAGGAGTTCACCGCATGGAGCCGGCGCGGTCGAGGAGCGCGAGCCCGGAGTGAGACGGTCACTCCCGCCACAGCGCGGGCCTTGCCCGGCGCGCGTCCGACTCCATTCGGAGAAAGAGAGTCCGCGATGAGCGGCATCACGCGTGCGCCGTTCGTGATCTTCGCGAGCGCGACTGCGCTCATTGTCCTCGGGTTCGCTGTCCTCGGCGGCGCCGCTGCGGGGCGCGCCGTCATCGGCAGCGGCCCGTCCGGGGGCGGCGGTGCGGGGATGATGGGCGGCGGCACGTCCGGTGGCAGCGGCGGCGGTACCGGGATGATGGGCGGCGGCCCGTCCGGCGGCGGCGGTGCGGGGATCATGGGCGGCGGCATGTCCGGCGGCGGCGGTGCGGGGATGATGGGCGGCGGCATGTCCGGCGGCGGCGGTGCCGGGATGATGGGCGGCGGCATGTCCGGTGGCAGCGGTACCGGGATGATGGGCGGCGGCCCGTCCGGCGGCGGCGGTGCGGGGATGATGGGCGGCGGCACGTCCGGGATGGGCAAGATGATGGGGTCTGCGATGGCGGACGCCCCCGGGCCGCGCCTTCCCGAGTCGAGCGCCCGCACGCTCGGAGACGCCAGCCCAACGGGTGCCACCGTACACGCGGCACAACGCATCATCAGCTTCCAGACCAAGGACGTTAACCTGTGGGTGCTTGCCTCGCCCGACTGGGGGACGGATATGACCTTCCGCATCGCCGGGCTGACCGACCCGACGCTCATCGTCCCGCAGGGAGCGCGGGTCACTGTGCACTTCGTGAATGCCGATGTGGACACGAGCCACGGTTGGCTGTTGACGTCGGCCGCCCCCCCGTTCTCCTTCATGGCGATGATGTCTGCCCCTCCAGCCGTCTCTGGCGCGTTCGCGCCGCCGCTCGGCGATGCAACGTCGGCCGGGATGCCGGTGGAAACGGTGTCGTTCATCGCGGCAACAGCGGGCCGCTATACGTATCTCTGTCCCGTTCCCGGGCACGCCCAGCGCGGTATGTACGGGGCCTTCCTCGTCCAATGAGCGCTGAGCGCATAGAAAGGGCCGCGACCATGAGTGCTGTCGACCCAGGCCGGGAGGGGACTCCCGAAGGGGCAGAGGCCCCGGTCAAGATCAAGGGACACAAGTGGTTCGCCGCGATCTTCGACGCGATGAGCCGGTCGGAGGAACGCGGCTTCCTCGGCGAGATGCGCCGGAAACTGCTTGGCGACCTCTCCGGAGACGTGCTGGAGATTGGGGCCGGTACCGGCGCGAACTTCGAGCACTACCCGGCCGGCGTGCGCGTGACGGCGCTTGAGCCGGACCCGTACATGCTGCGCCGCGCCGAAACGAAGCTCGCCGCGCTCGGCCGGAAGGACATCACGCTGCGTCAGGGCCCGGCTGAACAACTCGCGTCCCCGGACGCGTCGTTCGATGCGGTCGTGTCGACGCTCGTGCTCTGCACCGTGCACGACGTCCCCCGGTCGCTCGCCGAGATCCGCCGGGTGCTTCGCCTCGGCGGCGAGCTCCGCTTCATCGAGCACGTGCGCGGGACAGGCTTCGTCGGCGGCACCCAGGACCTCATCAAGCCGGTCTGGGGCTGGTTTGGCGCCGGCTGTCATCCCAACCGGCGCACGGAAGACGCACTGCGCGCCGCCGGCTTCGACGTCGTCATCGCCGAACGCCGCAAGATGATGGGGTTCGTGCCGCTTGTCCGGGGCGCCTGCGTCCGTCCGAGCGCACCCGACAAGGCGCGCTGAGGCATGGTGAGGGTTCGGTGGCTCGCCCGATCATGCCGGGCACAACGTCACCTGCGGGCGCCACATGACGAACGCCAGCGTCGGGGAGCGGGTGGATAGGCCGGCGATGGCTGCAGGGGTGCCGGCCCGAGCGGCCGATCGCACGATGCGGCTGGCCGCGGCGGTTGTCCTGGCGCTCCTGTTTGTCCAGTTCCTGCTCGGCATGTTCGTCAATCTCTACGTCCAGATCCCGCAGTTCCACGCCGGCAACTCGCCGGGGATGGGGTCGATGATGCCCCGGATCACGAACCCGGCCCTTTGGGCGCACATGATGCTGGGCATGTTCATCGCCCTGGCTGCGATCTGGGGCGTGATCGCGGCCATCTTCACCGGCCGCGGCGCGGCCATCGCCCTGGCCGCTGCCGGCTTCGTGTCCGTGCTGGTCGCCGGCTATGGCGGCATCAGCTTCCTGATGTTCGGCCAGAACGACGTCGCCTCGTACCTGATGGCCGTCGGCTTCCTCTGCGCGTTCACCGCCTATTTCGCCGTGCTCGCCGTCCGTCCAGCCCCGTAGACGCGCGGGCGCACGCACGGCGGACGTCCATGCTGCGCGGCGCCGGGTGACCGAGGTCCTGGAGGCGGAGTCGGGCGAGGTGACGTTCACCGCGGCGACATCGTCCGCCGCGCTGGCAACGCTGGTGCGCGTGGCGGCCGCGGACTCGATCGAGGTGCAGGACATCACCGTCAGCAAGCTGAGCCTGGAGCAGGTCTTCCTTCGCCTGACCGGCCGCGCGCCGCGCGATTAGGGGCGCCCGGCCCGGCAGCGCGCAAACCTGCTCAGATGGCGTGCCCGAAGGCGCCAGTTGGATTCGTCGCCACCCCAGTTCGGCGCGAACCTCCACCAGTCGTATGCACCGACGATCGCCATGGGATCGGTGGCGGCGACGAGGTTCGTAGCAGACGTACCGAAGAGGAGATCGTATGTAGAAGCTTTGAGGAACTCCGGGTTCAGTTTCCAGAGGGCTCCATAGGCAATCCAAGCAATGCCGGTGAACGTGCCGAATGCTCCCGGGTTTCGCTTCGCCTCAACAGCGTAATCCGCGAACAGCTTTCCAGGGAGCGTCTTCGTTGTCCTCGCCAATCCGAGCACGCTGTTCCAATATTTCTGTCAACCCAAGTCCGTAGCGAGCGATAGCTCCCACCCAATCGTTTCTGGTCATGGCCCATGTTAGCCAGTTCTCCGCATCAGTGTTACTGCAAGAGAACTTCTGACCCATGAATGTGAAGCAGTGCCCGCTCGGATCCACGAACCGTAGCGGGTTATCGCGGACATATGCGTACCGGTTGAGCGCCAACGGGTCGGTCTGCGCCTGCACCACCGGGTCCGCGCTCACGAACCGCCCCACCGTCGTGCTGTAGAGCCGCGCCTTGTAGTGGTACAGCCCCAGCGCCGCGTCCCCCGCCTCCTGCTGCTGCCCGGTGTACAGCTTGTCCGTCTGCGCGACGCCGCCCGCGCGCGTGGCCCCGTACGGCCAGTACGCCATGAAGTTCCGGCGCCAACCCATGACGTCCAATCGCCACCTCATGGCGGGATCCATAAGATATTGGCAAAGACCTTCTTGCCAACGGAGCGGGTCACCAAATTATCAGGGCGCAGTCGCCAGAAGCCGATCGAATCATCCATGGCGACTACGATTGCGTTCCCTCCGGCGACCCAATCGAAGCCAAGCCGCCGGATCTTGCCGAACTTGCGCTGGGATTCCAGGCTCGACCCAGCGTAGACTTCGATCGATGCGTCCGATTCCAGGTTTGCGTGATGAAGTACTGCAAGCTTGTCTTGATCCGGAGCGTATCGCGCCAGGTCGCCGCGGAACGAAGAAACGGTCTCGCCAGTGTTGGCGTCTTTCACGACGATCTGTCTCTTGGGCGCGCTGAGCGCGATCCGCTCCCCGTCAGCCGACCATGACACCGCGGAGATCCCGAGAGACAGCGCCTCAGGGACGGGCAGCTCCTTCATCGCCCCGTCGGGGTTGCGAATGAATAGCGCGATCGGGCCGGGGCCGCCAGGGCTACCAAGCGGCGTTCGCTCCACAAAAGCGAGTCGACCATCTTGCGACCAGGCCATCGGCGTGCAGCTGCTGAAAGACCACAGGCTGGCGACGACGGTAGCCGCACCTGTGATGAGATCCATGACCGTGAGACGTCCGTCGGGATCGCAGAAGGCCAGGCGATTGGTGTTGCTCAGAAGTGGCTTACGCCCGTCGATGATCTTCGTCCAGGTGCGCTCGCCCAGACGATAGCTACTTATCTGCGGCGTTTGCCCCGCGATGCTGACGCCCAAGATGGCGTGATCAGCGGATGAATACGCGAGTGGGCTGTTCGCGCTGACCCCCGACCCGAGTACGTTCATGGCACCGCCGGACAACGGGATTACGACCAGGTCTCCGCGGTCCGACGCCGTTAAGTCGCCGCTCACCAGGGCGACCTCGCCCACGACCGGCGCTGTCGCAGGAGCTGCTCCTCCGCAGCGAACCTGGGTCGCCGCTCCCGCCAGCACGGCGGTCGCTGCCACCCACCGAAGCAAACGTGAGTGTGTGAGCACGATCAACGGAACAAGTCCTCCGCATCAAGGAAGGAGGCGAGCCCGTTGACGCAGTGACAGTTGCCAAGCGGCCCGCGCAGGTCCGCGCCGCCGCTGACCTCACCCACGAACCCAGCGATGTTCACAGTGAGCCAAGGGATACCAGGTACGCCCAACTCTAGATGCTCGAGCGGTGCCGAGCGCGCAACTACTCGCGCTTGGAGCGTAGCTCCAATATCAAAGTCGCTGGGCGCGTCAGTTTGAAAGATGCCACCTGAACTCTTGATTGGCCACCGGAGATCGAACACGTTCGGGCCGCCCACAAGGTAGACGCCCAACGGCGCTACGCCGTAGTACTTGCCCACGGATACCCCGTACAGGTATTCGTACACCGTTACCGCCCCCCAACTGAAACCCGCCAGGTACGTGATGTCCTGATTGGTGGCGACCTTTAGCCATGCGGCGGCTGTGGCGAGATTGCTGGCTGATCGGCGCGCGTCGGTTTCTCTGTAGGAATGTGAAGAGTCGAGCGCAAAGACATCAAACGTGTTGACTATGTCTGCGGCGGAAAACTGGTTCCGTAGGGAGAGCGCAGCGGTAAGGAGATCAAACACGAAGTCCAAGTGAGCACGATCGTGTCCGAAGCTCACGCGCGAGCGACCGGAGGTCCAATACGCGATCACGAAATTGCGCCATTGTCCAATGCTTCCGTCGTCACAGCTCTGCGTCCATCCGCATTCGAGCATCAAGTAAAGGCCGCTCGGGTCGACGAAGCGCACCGGGTTGGCACGCACATATGCGTAGCGGTTGAGCTCGTCCTTGGTTAACGGGTCCGCGCTCACGAACCGCCCGACGGTCGTGCTGTAGAGCCGCGCCTTGTAGTGGTACAGCCCCAGTGCCGCGTCGCCCGGCTCCTCCTGCTGGCCGGTGTACAGCTTGTCCGTCTGCGACACGCCGCCCGAGCGCGTGGCCCCGTACGGCCAGTACGCCTGCGTCGCCACCACGGTGCCGTTCGCGTCCATCACGCCCACCGTGCCGCCGAGGTGGTCGGCGAGCAGCCAGAGCAGCGTGCCCGCGCCGCCCGCCGACGGCACCCCGGACGGGCCGGATGGCTCGCGCATCGCCACCGCGCGCCCGTAGGCCTGGTAGTACTTCGTCACGCCGCCGTCGCCCTTCCTCTCGTAGACGCCCTCGCCGCACGATGGCGTCGACGAG
>JAKAMA010000353.1 GCA_021813085.1 Chloroflexota bacterium
ATGGTCTTTCCGTCGCGGTGGACGGTGAGCGTCACCTTGTCGCCGACGCTCTTGCTGTCGATGTAGTTCGCGAGTGCGTCGAAGGTCTTCATCGGCTTGCCGTCGATCGCCGTGATGACGTCGCCGGTGCCGTTCGAAGCGCCCCACAGGCCCGCCTGTTCGGCGGCGCTGCCCGGCTCTACGGTGACGACCGCGATCCCGTACGGTACGCCCAGGCTCTTGGCGTCGCTCGGCGAAAGCGTCCGCCCCGCTAGGCCGAGCTGCGGGTGCGCGATCGCGGCGCCCGTCATGAGCTGCTGCATGAAGCGCTTCGGCGTGTTAATCGGCACGGCGTAGGCGACGCCGGCGAACGTGGTGCCGCCGGGGTTCTCGATCGCCGTGTTCACGCCGATCACCTGGCCCTGCATGTTGATGAGCGCGCCGCCGGAGTTGCCGGGGTTCACGGCGGCATCGGTCTGCAGCAGGCCGCGGAGCGGCCGGCCGCTGGAGCTGGAGGAAAGCGTCCGGTCGAGGCCGCTGATCACACCGGTCGTGAAGGTTCCTTCGAGCCCAAACGGGTTCCCGATCGCGGCGACGACGTTCCCCACCTTCACCGTGCTCGAGTCGCCGAGGGTGGCCGGGTGCAGCTCGCTGGCGTTGACCGATGCCTTGATGACCGCCATGTCGTTGCCGGGATCCGTACCGACGACGCTGGCCTGGGCGGTTGTACCGTCGGCGAACGTGACCTCGACGGAGCTCGACCCCCGCACGACGTGGTAGTTGGTGAGGATGTGGCCGCTTGTGTCGAGGACGATGCCCGACCCCAACCCCTGTGCCTGCTGCGAGAAGGGCGTGCTCCCCGCGGTGCCCGTTGTGATCTCGACAATCGACGGGCGTACCGCCGTGTAGAGGGCGGAGAAGTCTCCCGGTGCGGTCGCGAGGTTGGCCGCCGACGAGTTTGAGCTCACCGGGATGGCCGCGCTCCCGGATGTCGCCGCGGTGGTCGGCGCCGGGCTGCTGCCCCCGGTGCGCCAGTAGTTGACCGCGGCCACCGCGCCAGCGCCAATCAGTACGCTGACCACGATGACCGCGAGGACGCTTGTGAATCGCTTCATGTGGTTCTCCCGGCCCCCCGTGCCTGTCGTTGGCGCCAGATTGAGCGCCGCTTCCAGTATGGACGATCGACCTTCCGGAGGGTGCTTCTGAGATGTTACGGGGCGCCGGCGTCCGGAGGCGCTACCCCCAGCGCGGCTGGCACTCCATCGGGATGCCGAGTGCGGTCTTGCCGATGAGCTCCCGCGCCACGTCGTTCGTCATCGGATGGAAGGGGCCGGCGCGTACATCGCGATAGAAGCGCTGCATCGGGTGGCGGCGGAAGATGCCGGGCGCGCCCACGATGCCCATCGCCTGGTCGACGATGCGCACGGCGGCGTTCGTCGCCAGGTACTTCATGAGGACGATCCGCGCGAGGTCGTCGCGTCCGCGCAGACCGCCGCCGATCCACTCCTGTACGGTCTGGTGCACCAGCGCGCGTGCCGCCGCCAGCTCGACTTCGATGTCGGCCGCGTGGAACTGCACCCCCGGGAAGTGGCTGATCGGCCGCTCGAAGAGCACCGGCTTGCGCGTCTTTGCCCAGTCGTAGGCGAAGTCGCGCGCAGCGGTGGCGATCCCCAGGTAGACCGACGCGACCGTACCGCAGAACCACGAGAGGATGATGTTGGCGCCGACGTCGGTGTCACCGGGTTGACGCATGGCGACGAGCGCCTGTTCCGGCACCCAGGCGTCCTTGATCACGAGGTCGTGGCTCGCCGTCGCGCGCATCGACATCGTGTCCCAGGTCTCAACGATCTCGATCCCTTGTGTCGCGCGCGGCACGGTGAACATGCCGATGACCGGCTTGCCCTCATCGTCGGTCGTCGAGGTGTTGATGGCGAAGAAGTCGATGATCGGCGCCATGGACGTGAAGGTCTTGCGACCGTTGAGCACGAAGCCGCGCACGCCCTCGTGCTCCTGGCGCACGGCGGTGGTGGTCGGGAAGCCACAGTTGCCACCGATCTCCGCTTCGGTGAAGCCGCCGCCGATGATCCAGTGCTGCTGCGCCAACATGCCGGCCATCAGCATCGCCTGCGGGTCCGTCATCCCCACCTGCTCCGCCATAGAGCCGACGGCGAAGAGGTGCATGTTGACGGCCAGGGCGGTCGATGCGTCGCCCATGGCGAGGCGCTCCTGGCAGAGGCAGAGGTCGAGGAGGGTGCCGCCGAGACCGCCGACTTCCTCCGGGATGGGCAGCGACGTGTAGTTCTCCCGCTTCATCGCCTCGAAGTTCTCGAACGGGAAGGTGTTCTCGCGGTCGTGCTCGTCGGCCCGCGTGGCGAAGTCGTCGGCGAGCCGCCCGGCGAGGTCGAGGAGGCGCTGCGAGCGCTGCGTGGCAGATGTGGGAGTGGTCATGGCGGCTCCGTGGGCTGACGGTGATCTACGGACAGTGTACGGAGCACGGTTGCGTGGAACCATGCCGAAGCGCCTGCGTGCGGCGCACGCGCACGCGCCGGCGGCGCATCGTCGCGGCGGGCTGTGCGATGCGATTCGCCCCTGCTGACGCCTCCATGACATGGCAGGCCGTGGAACTCTGCGCCGTACCGCGGTCCGTCGCAGGCCTGGCCGGAGGCGGCGGGGGGCGCCACGTCGCGGGTCGTGCGGGTCTGCTGCCACCGGCTGTCAGGGTGCCGTTGACCGGCCGTCACGCGCCACGCATACTCCGCCCATGACGCACCTGACATCGATGTTCCGCCACAACCTCTGGGCGAACCTGCGCCTCGTCGACGCCTGTGCCACGCTCGATGACGAGCAGCTCGCGACGGTGGTCCCCGGCACGTACGGCGCCGCGCGCGACACGTTGCTGCACCTCGCGGCCGCCGAGTCGCGCTACGTGCTCGCCATGCGCGGCGTCTCCGCCGACGAGTTCACGCCCGAGTCCACGCCGGTCTCCGAGGCCAGGGGCTTCCCCGGCGTCGGCCCCCTAGATC
>JAKAMA010000354.1 GCA_021813085.1 Chloroflexota bacterium
TCTCCGGCGGCGGGTCGATATACGCGCCCTGCGGGATGCCGATGCCCGCGGCCGCGAGCGCCTCACCCACGGTCGCCGAGAGCGTGTACAGCACCGTGTGGTCCTGGGGAAGCGTCACCGTCACGGGTGTCGCGTGGCGCACCGTGATGCGCGCGTCTCCTTCGAGCGCCGAGGAGAGCGGTGGCGTCACGGCGTCACCGGGACCGATGATCACGCCCGCCTCCCGCAGCGCCTCCGCTACCGTCTGCCTGCTGGACGTCGAGATGGTCGCGCGGCCATTCTCGATGATGGTGAACGGCACCGCGCGACGGACTTCTATCGTGATCGGATTGTCGCCGTGCTGCGCAGCACCCGCGAGGGCGTGCGTGACGAAGAGGCGTGGCGGGTCGACGGGCGCGTTGACCGACACCAGCTCGCCATCCTGCACCACGCTGTCGCGGGCGCTGATCGCGACGTCGGCTTCCGCGAGGAGCTGGTCGATCGTGAGCGCGTGCGTCCGCACCATGTACACCGCGCCGTCCACGTGCAGGCTTACGGTGCGCGCGCGGTCGACGCGGAGCACGTCGGCACCCGGGCTGACCAGCGCGGTCACGCGGTCGCCGGGCCGCAGGCTGACGCCCGCGCCGCGCAGCACGGCGGAGTCGTGCGCCATATGCGTAGTGACGACCATCTCGCGGCCGTCGGCCTGCACGCGCACCTTCCGCGGCTGCAGGAGCACGTATCCGAACACGGTGACGGCGAGCGCGACGCAGAGGACCGCGAGATGGCGGCGCCGGCGCGGATCGAGGAGGACGCTGCTCGATGTCACGTCGTGCGCCACTCTTCTGAGCAGCGCCCAGGCGTCCGGCCGCGGCGAGATCGGCATGCGCCTCCGTCTCAGCGGTACGCTCTACAGCGAGGGCTTGGTCCGCAGCGCCCGCGCTCGGCGGACGCGAAGGGTAGAGGTAAATGGTCGTGCACCCACTGTCGATCAGGCCCTTCGGCTTAACGGCGCTAACTAGCTCCGGCCCGGTAACCCTGCGGCACCCGGAACAAACTGCTTACCGCTGCTTCCTTCCGGATCTGACGGGGTTCACAGCGCTCCGCCGCGCAGGACCAGGCCCTCAACGCCGCTCGGCGCCGCCAGTTCCCAGGTGCGCTGACCTCGAGTGGGGATTCAGCCCCGCTATAGCGGCTTGCGGGTACAGGGCACCGCTGGCTCCCCGCCTAGCACGACCGCTGCGATCGTACCACGCGCCGCCGCGCGCTCAAACCCCGGCCCGCGTGCGGCGCGCCACGCCGCGTGCGATTTGCGGTTTTGGCTAGCCCCCGGCACCCCTGATCGGTCACGCCGCGTGGTATGATGCCGCGTCCGCCGCATGTGCGTTATGTCGGCGACGGCAACTTCTGGGGGGCACATATGGGCGATGATCTTCCCACCTTCATCGCGGCGGCGGTGCAGGCCGCGCCCGTCTTCATGGACCGCGACGCGACCGTCGAGAAGGCGTGCGACCTGATCGCCAAGGCCGCGGCCGCGGGCGCGCGCCTCATCGTCTTTCCCGAGACGTGGATCCCGACCTACCCGTGGTGGATCGCGAGCGCCGGCGTCTTCTCCGGCCACAGCTACGCGGAACTCTGGAAGCAGGCGGTCGAAGTGCCGTCTGCCGCAACCGCATCGCTGGGCGCAGCGGCTGAGGCCGCGGGCGCCTACGTCGTCATCGGCATCAACGAGCGCGACCTCGCGAGCCGGGGGACGTTGTACAACACGCTGCTCTCCTTCGACCCCGCCGGCAACGTCGTGCACAAGCACCGCAAACTGGTGCCAACCTTCACCGAGCGGACGATCTGGGGCTTCGGCGACGGCAGCGACGTGCAGGTGCTCGACACGCCGCTGGGACGCCTCGGCGGCCTCATCTGCTGGGAGCACGAGGTGACGCTCGCGAAATACGCGCTCTACGCGCAGGGCGAGCAGGTGCACTGCGCGACGTGGCCGGCGTACAGCTTCCAGAACGACCACATCGACTTCGGCATGCGCCAGTACGCGTTCGAGGGCGCCTGCTTCGTCGTCTCGGCGTGCGGCGTCCGCAGCGGCGCGCTCCCGGATGAGTTCGGCGGGGCGACGGTCGATGCGAACGGCGGCAGCGCGATCGTCGGCCCGGACGGCCGGTACCTTGCCGGGCCCGTGTACGACCGCGAGGAGATCCTCTACGCCGAGATCGACCTGGAAGCCGCGATCCGCGAGAAGCACGCCCGCGACGTCGCCGGCCACTACGCGCGCCCGGACGTCTTCCGTCTGGTCGTCAACGCTGAGCCGAAGCCGGCGATCGCGTTCGTCCACGCGGACGGCGAGGACGGCGCACGCGTCGCCGCCACGACCGAACAGGTCGTCGACCGGCTCGCCACCGTCCGCGCCTACCTCGGCAGCCTGATCGACCGCATCGAGGCCGACGGTGACCACGACGCGAACGAGGCGCTGGCCGAAGCCCTCGCGTCGATCGACATGGCCGCCGCCGGCATGTGGAGCCGCGAGTAACGCGGTCCGTAGCATCATCCGCCACCCTTCAGTACAATCCCACCTCTCCGCGATCCATCGGGACGGGCGCGGGTCGCTCAGGGAGCGTGTATGAAGGCGACGGCATTCGCGGTGAACTCCATCAATGGCGCACGGACATCGTTACGCGGGTGTTCACCACGCCACACGGGACGGAAGGCGAAACGGCGCGCGGATGCTGAACCTCCTGCCGGTGCACAGAGCGGCACAGGCGGGCCAAGTCGCCAACTTCAAGGGCGCGCAGGGCTTCAAGCGCCTGCCATCCTGATCGCGCCGTGCGGACGCTGATGCGGCGCCGGCCGCTGGCCTACGATGCGGAGGCTGCCCGCGCCCACCTGCTGAAGGCCGACCCCGTGATGCGCGGCATCGTCAAGCGCGTCGGGCCGCTGGCCATCGAGGCGCGCGGAGAGCCGTACGAGGCGCTCCTGCGCTCGGTGCTCTACCAGC
>JAKAMA010000355.1 GCA_021813085.1 Chloroflexota bacterium
AGGAGGCACTGGTCGGGTGGGCCCGCGCGCTGGACGACGCGGCATGGGCGACGATCTACCAACGGCATGCGGAGCAGGTGTACGCGTACATCTACTACCGGCTGGGAGACCCGCACACGGCCGAGGATCTGACCGCGGACGTCTTCGTGAAGGCGGTCGCGGGCATCCGCGGCTACAGCTATCGCGGCACGCCGCTGCTCGCCTGGCTGTACCGGATCGCCCACAACGTGACGGTCGACCATCGGAAGTCGGCGGCGAAGCGAGCGCAACGGACGGCACCGGACGCGCTGGACAACGTCGAGGCGGCACGAGATGTGCTGCGGGAACGGGATGAGCGGAGCGACATGCTGGCAGCGATCCGCGGGCTGACGCCGGAGCAACAGCAGGTGGTCCTCTTGCGTTTCTATCACGGCATGAGCAACGCACAGGTGGCGCGCGTGGTGGGCAAGCCGGAAGGGGCGGTCAAGGCGCTGCAGGCGCGCGCCATCCGCTCGCTGCGCCGCATCCTGGAAGGCGGCAGGTCAGGAAAGGTATCAGCGTGAGCGGCGTCGAATCGTTCGACCAGGCCCTCGACGCGGCGATCGACGCCCTCCGGCGCGGTGAGCCGCTCGCCGACGTGCTCTCGGCGCACGCCGAGCACGCCGCGGAGCTGGCGCCGCTGCTGCACGTTGCCGCATCACTCGAAGACGCCGGCGCTCCGCCGCCAGCGCCCTCGGCGCGGCTGGCTCAGAACTTCCGCGAGGTGCGCATGGCCGTCCACAAGGCGCAGGCGGCGCGCGGGCCGGGCGCGCCCTGGTGGCGACGGCCCGTGTCGTTCGCTTCGTTGTCGCTGCCGGCCGGACTGCTCGCGCTCGCCGCGATCGGTGCGGCGGGCGCGGCCGCAGGCGGCGCCGTCGCCGTCACGCGCACGCGCGGCGACCTGCCCGCGCGCGTCCACGAGATCGTCACGTTCGACTTCGGCAGCGGTCCCGCGGCGCCGCCGCGGACGGCAACATCCGCCGCCGGCTCCGGCGAAGCGACCGCAGCGACACAGGGCACGGAGCCCGCGGGCGCGCCGGCCGGTGGCGACAGGTCTACACCAGAGCGAGGGGGAGGCGTCGACCTCGGCACGCGCCGCAGCGGCGAAGGCGGCACACCCGGCGTCGAGTCCACCGCGGGCGCCGGCATGCCGCATGACGAAGGCACGCCTTCTCCGGGCGGCGGCGCACCCGTCGCGGTCGTCGTGTCCGGCACCATCAAGGACGTCGAGGGCCGCAGCTTCACGCTCCGTACACCGACGGGCGACTGGCACGTGCAGACGGACAGCCAGACCACGATCAACGGCGTCATCGCCAAGGACGCAAGCGCGACCGTCTCGGGCGTGTCCAGCGACGGCAAAGACATCCAGGCGACGCGCGTCGACGTCACGGGCGCGCCCACCGGGACACCGACGCCCGGGCCGACGCGACCCTCCGGCGACCACGAGGCGCCGGACCCCACGTCCACGCTGATGCCTGGCGGCATGGCCACCGTCACTCCCCGGAAGGGCGACTGACCCCGAGCGCCGCCAGGCGCCTTTGCGCCTCCCAGATCTGATCGTGTTCCTGATCGAATCGCCATAACCGAGCCCCGGAAGCGCGCGTTCCGGTGCTACACTTGGCGTGCCGATACTGATGGGGTGGGGACAGGCGGCGGCGTATCCGCGCCGCCACAGGGGAGGTACGGACAAGGTGCCCCGTCCAGCGCGCCGCAGAGCCGCGACGTTCGAGCTGCCGCTCTTGCCTCGGCGGCGCGGCATCCTCTTCCCGCACACCGCCGGGCCGATCCTCGTCGGGCGCCGCACCACCCTCCGCGCCATCGAGGAGGCCACCGGGCACGACAGCGCTATCGCCGTGGTGACCCAGCGCGACCCGTCGCTGACGGAGATCGCGCCGGGCGACGTCTATCCGATCGCCACCGAAGGGACCATCAACCGGGCGCTCCGCCTGCCCGACGGGACGACCCAGGTGTGGGTGCAGGGGCAGCGGCGCCTCCGAGTCCTGGGGTTCACGGCCAGCGAGCCCTGCTATCGCGTGCTGGTCGAGGCCATCGAGGAGCCCGACGACCGCGGCGTCCCGACCGAAGCGATGCGGCGCGCGGTGCTGGCGCTCTTCGAAAAGATCACCCAGCTCGCACCGAGGATGCCGGACGAGGCCTACGTGACGGCGATGAACATCGAGCGGCCGGGGTGGCTCGCGGACTACGTCGCCTCGTCGCTCGACCTCGACGACGACGCCGCCGAGGATCTGCTCGCCACGCTGAAGCCGCGCGAGCGGCTCGAGAAGCTCAGCATCCACCTCGCGAAGGAGCTCGACGTCCTCGAGCTGCAGACGAAGATCCACAGCCGCGTGCAGGAGGAGCTGGACAAGTCCCAGCGCGAGTACTTCCTCCGCGAGCAGATGAAGGCGATCCAGCGCGAGCTCGGCGAACACGACCCGCAGACGCGCGATGTCTACGACATGCGCACGCGCATCGACGAGGCGCACATGCCCGAAGCCGTCGCGGACAAGGCGAACGACGAGCTCAGGCGGCTCGAGCAGGTGCCGTCGGCATCACCGGAGGTGGGCATCATCCGCAGCTACCTCGAGTGGCTCGTCAGCGTGCCGTGGCACCGCGAGACGACCGACCAGCTCGACATCCGCGACGCGGCGCGCGTGCTCGACCGGCACCACTACGGTCTGCCCAAGGTCAAGGAGCGGATCATCGAGTACATGGCCGTGCGCCAGCTCGCGAAGGACAAGCTGCGGAGCCCGGTCCTCTGCTTCGTCGGGCCGCCGGGGGTTGGCAAGACGAGCCTCGGCCGCTCGATCGCCGAGGCGCTCGGGCGGCGCTTCGTGCGGGTCAGCCTCGGCGGCATCCGCGACGAGGCCGAGATCCGCGGCCACCGGCGCACATATGTCGGCGCCCTGCCGGGCCGCATCATCCACGCCATGCGGCAGGCAGAGATCGGA
>JAKAMA010000356.1 GCA_021813085.1 Chloroflexota bacterium
ATCTCCATGGCTGACTTCGGGCTGAACGAAGAAGAGCGGATGATCCAGCAGCTCGCGCACGAGTTCGCCGAGAAGGAGATCCGCCCCCACGCGGCGTACTTCGACGAGCGCGAGGAGTTCCCGCGCGAGATCGTCGGCAAGGCGAGCGAGCTGGGACTGGCGGCGGGCATCTTCGGCGGCGGCAGCCCGGGCATCTCGAGCGTGCTCATCGCCGAGGAGCTGGCCTGGGGCTGCGCCGGCATCGCGCTGGCGATCGCGGCGAGCGGGCTGGCGGCGGCGGCGATCATGGGCATCGGCACACCGGAGCAGCAGGCGAAGTTCCTGCCGATGGCGATCAGCAGCGACGGCCACGTGCGCCTCGGCGCGATGGGGCTGACCGAGCCCGAGGCCGGCTCCGACGTGCAGGCGCTCTCGACCACGGCCGTGCGGGACGGCGACGACTACGTGCTCAACGGCACGAAGCGCTTCATCACCAACGGCGGCATCGCCGACGTGCACGTCATCTTCGCGACGGAGGACAAGAGCAAGGGCTGGGGCGGCCTCGCCGCATTCGTCGTCGAGAAGGGCACCCCGGGACTGAGCGAAGGCACCGTCTGGAAGAAGATGGGCATCCGCGCGTCGCACACCTCCGACGTCATTCTCGAGGACTGCCGCGTGCCGGCGGAGAACCGGCTGGGGCCGCCGGTCGGCGGCAGCGGCGCGACCGGCGTGCCCGGCGCGCTGGGCGCGCTGAAGATGCTCGAGCGCACCCGTCCGTCGGTCGGCGCCTTCGCGCTCGGCATCGCGCGGGCGGCGCTCGAATACGCGACGGAGTACGCGAAGGAGCGCCGGCAGTTCGGGAAGCCGCTGATCGCGCACGAGGGCATCGCCTTCAAGCTCGCCGACATGGCGATGGCGTACGACTCGGCGCGGCTGCTCGTCCACCGCGCGGCGTGGATGGCGGCGGAGGGCGTGCCGCTGCTACGCGCGGAGGGCTCGATGGCGAAGTGCTACGCGTCGGATGCGGCGATGCGCATCACGATCGACGCGGTACAGATCTGCGGCGGCTACGGCTACATGCGCGAGTTCCCGGTCGAGAAGTGGGTGCGCGACGCGAAGATCTTCCAGATCTTCGAGGGGACGAACGAGATCCAGCGCCTGGTGATCAGCCGCGCCCTCGGCGGGCGATAGCTTCGGCCGAGGGACAGCAACACGGCCCGCCGGGGCCGGAGATGACGTCGACGGGCCGCACGCGGCGGGGGACACTGGTGGACATTGATAGTTTCTCATGCCTGTCAACCCCTCCCAGCACGATGGCCGCGCGATGCCGCCCCTGACCCGCGCACGATCCGCCACCGCCGCCAACCTCGTCGCCATGGCAGCGCTCATCGCCTCGGCCGGCCTGCCGCCGGTGTTCATCGCGGAGCATCTCGACGGCTTCCTGCTCGCCGGGCGTGGCGGAGCGCTGCGCGCCTGCGGCGGCGTCGAGGCCTATCGCAACTGCGCGGTGCTGCGCAGCATCGTCGTCGCCTACCAGGTCATCTCCAACAACCGCAGCGGGGACGCGTGCGCGGGGATCCATGCGATGTGGCGGGCGGCTTGACCCGCATCACCGTGCGGCTGACACCGCGCGCCGGGCGCGACGCGATCGACGGCTGGGTGGAGGATGCGCGGGGCGCGCGCGTGCTTGGCGTGCGCGTCGCGGCGCCGCCGGCGGAGGGGCGCGCGAACGAGGCGCTGGTGCGCCTGCTCGCGAAGGCGCTCGGCGTGGCGCCGTCGCGCGTGCGTATCACCGCCGGTGCGCAGGCGCGGACGAAGGTGGTCGAGGTCGAGGGGATGAGCGCGGAGCACCTGAGGGGGAAGTTCATCGTTCATCGTTCATCGTCCAGCGGCGGGGCAGCCGCACCGTGAACGTCGAGCCGCGGCCGGGGCGGCTCTCGACGCCGACCGTGCCCTCGTGCGCGAGCACGATGTGCTTGACGATCGCCAGCCCGAGGCCGACGCCGCGCTCGCCGCGCGCCGCATCCGCCTTGTAGAAGCGCTCGAACACGCGCCGCTGCTGGTCAGGCTCGATGCCGACGCCCGTGTCTTCGACGCTGATCACGACGTCCCCGCCGGCCGCGGCTGCGGCCACCGTGACGCTGCCGCCCGGCGGCGTGAAGCGGATGGCGTTGGCGACGAGGTTGCCGAGCGCGCGCTCCAGCCGCTCGCCGTCACCGTGGACCAGCAGGGGCGCATCGCCGGCGTGGCCGCGCAACGCCAGGCCCGCGCGCTCGGCCTGCTGCGAGAAGCGCTCCACCGCATCGTCGACGAGCGAGCGCGCGTCGAGCTGGCGGAAGCTCATGGGCGCGGCGCCGGACTCGATGCGGGAGAGTTCGAGCAGCTCCTCGACCATCTGCGTCAGGCGGTCGACTTCGCGCTGGATGTGGCCGAGGAACTCGCGCGCGGCCGCCGGCTCGTCGAGGGCGCCCTCGTGCAAGGTCTCGGCGGCCGCGCGGATACCCGCGAGCGGTGTCCGCAGCTCGTGCGAGACGTTGCTGATGAAGTCGCGTCGCATGCTGTCGAGCCGGCGTACCTCCGTCAGGTCGTGGAAGACGGCGAGCGCCGCCCAGGCGCCCGCGCCCTCGATGGGCACGGCCGTCGCCTGCAGCCAGCGCTGCGCGGCGCCGTACGGCACGACGCGCACGCTGCGCTCGCCGCGGCGCGCCGCGGCGATGACGACGTCGTTCAGGTCGTGGTCGCGCACGACCTCGATGAACGGCCGCCCGGTGGCGGCGGCCGCCCCGAACACCGTGCGCGCGCCTTCGTTCATGTAGACGATCGCGCCATCGGCATCGACCGCGATGGTGGCGTCGCTGCTCGCGTTGAGCAGCGCTTCGAGCTGCGCGCGCTCCTGCCTCAGTGCGCCGACGAGCGCCTGCGTGCCGGCCGCCGCGGCGATGAGCGCGGCCGCGAGCGCCGCGTGCTGGTCGGCGCGGA
>JAKAMA010000357.1 GCA_021813085.1 Chloroflexota bacterium
GCGCGACGGCCTCGTTCGCGGCCGTCGTCAGGATCGTGAACGTGCGCCGCCAGGCGTCGGACTCCGGGTCTCGCCACGACTCGTAGAGGCCCGCGAAGAGCAGCAGGTCGCCGTGCGGGTGATGGAACCAGAGCGGACGGCGCGAGCCCTTGCCGCCGCGCCACTCGAAGAAGCCGTCGGCCGGTACGACGCAGCGCCGGTGCACGAACGCGTCGCGGAACGCCGCGCGCTGCAGCGCCGTCTCCGCGCGCGCGTTGATCTGCCTCGACGCGCCCTTCGCGTTGGCCGCCCAGCTATTGACGAGCCCCCAGCTCGCCGGCAGGAGCTGCCGCTGCTCCTGTTTCGTGCGGAGGATCCAGTGCTCGTCCGTGGGCGCGACGTTGTAGCGGGGCCGGTAGCGCGCCGCGTCCCCGGGCGCCACCTCGGCGCCGAGCTGCGCCGCCAGCTCGCGGAAGTCCTTCCTCGTCAAGGTGAAGCGCCCGCACATAGACCGGGCCCAGGGAGGTCAGAGGTCGGAGGCAGGGCTTGCGGCCCGGCATCGCCAACTCTCACCGCTCAGAGCGCACCTCCGTACAGCGCTGCGCGCAGGTCCTCGTGCACCGGTGCGCCATCGAGGCGCAGGTGGCGCGGATTGTAGTCCGGGTGGTGCACGGTGACGAACAGGTCCTCCGGCGCGGCAGCCGCCGGCAACGGCACACCGCAGATGCCCGCGTCCGACGTCCTGGCGCGCGCCAGCACGCCGGCGCCGTGCGTCGAGACGGTGACCTCGGCGCCGGCGACGGGCGGCCGCTCGCCCGACGCGTCGGCGTCGGCGGCCAGCACCTCCACCATGGCGGTGCGCCCGTCTTCGTGTGCGGTGACGGTCACGGCTACATCGAGCAGATAGATGAACGGCGCGCAGACGACCGCCTTCATGCCCGCGTCGACCACGGCCTGCACCTGGTCGGCCTTCAGCGACGCGTCGGTCGGCGCCATACCGTGGTCCGTCGTCACCACGAACAGCGTGCCGTCGTAGAGGCCCCGCGCTTCAAGCATCCGCAGGATGCGCCCGATGCGCACGTCCGCCTCGTCGAGCGCGGCGCGCTCGCCGTCCGAATGCGGCCCGTAGTCGTGTCCGACGCCGTCGGTCAGCGGCATCTCGTGGAACGTGAAGGTCGGCGGCGGATGCGTCTCGTCGGTGTACAGCACGAGCGCCTGCGCGAGCCCGCGCGTCTCGATGATCGACTCCCCGTGGGCGCCCTGCTGTCCGTCCTCGAGCCACTTCGGGCTGGTGTCCCCGGCGTACTCGTCGGTGAGCGCACGCAGCCGGCCGCGGTCGCCGATGACCGTGCGCTCGAGCGTCGCATGGTCGGCGCCGCGGGTGCACGGCTCGTGGATCGAGGCCGTGAACGCGCCCTCGGCGCCGCGCCAGTCGCCGAAGACCCGGTGGAACGCCTCGTACAGCGTCTCCACGCCGTCGCCGAGGAAGCGCGCCGTATCGACGACCTGGCCCTGCGGCGTCACGACCTCACGCGTCTCGCGCAGATAGTAGGTCGGGTTGACGATGTCGTGGTGGCCGCCCCAGGCGCCGGTGCCGATGGCGTTGTGGCTCGGCCAGGTGATGCTCGGGAAGTTGGTGAACGAGCCGTACTCGAACATCGCGCCGGCGCCGATCAGCCGCCGCAGGTTCGGGATGCCGTCCGGGTCGTGCGCGAGGCGATGCTTGAGCTCGCTGTTGCTCAGGCCATCGAGCAGGAAGATGTACGCGCGCTCGGGCCGGGCAGCGCCGGCGTCGTCGATGATCGCGTCGAGCGGCTGGCCGTCCTGGCGCTTGAGGTAGACGTCCGGCGCGACGCCGCGCTCACCCGACGTGCGGCCCGTGCTGTCCCTGCCGTCGATCAACGGGAAGCCGCAGAGTTTCGCGATCGTCGGCGCGATATCGACCTGGCGCGAGAGCGCGTCCGTGCGCAGGCCGCGCCGGATCCCGGGGCCGGAGAAGACGAGCGGCGAGCGCGACTGCACCACGTCGAGCGCGCCGTGCTGGCCGGGCTGGCGGCCGAACGCGTACGCCTTCGGGTTGACCACGAGGTCCGGCGCGTTCGGGCTGTCGAAGAGCTGCGCGATGCGCTCGTACGCCAGCGGATACGTCAGGTGCGCGGGCTCGATGTAGGCCGTGTTCGCGTCGTCGCCGGCAAAGCCCGATGCGATCGAGGCCGCGACCTCCTCGTCCACGGTCGCCAGCGCGCGCGGGTCCTGCCGTTCGACGGGATTCTCGCCGATCTGCTCGATGACGCGGTACGCGTAGCCGCCCGCGGCCGCGTAGCCACGCTCGAAGCGCACCATGCCGCGCGCGGCCCAGACCTCGTAGACGCCGTCGCGGCAGGTGGCCACGAAGTCGGTCTGCGGCCCCACGACCGGGTCGGTGAGGAGGATGCGGATGGTGTGGTCGCCGGATTCGTGCTGGTGCGCGTCAAGCCCCTGCCCGCCCGGCCGCTCGGGGCCGATGGCGATGCGTCGTTCGGTGGTGGTCATGGGGTGGAGTGTACGGTGAATGGTTCATAGTGAATAGTGAATAGGGGCGGGCGGGCCCGCACTTGACAGGGCATGGCCGTACTTGACGTGCGCACGCCAGTCGCACCTGTACGACCGCCCGGCGCCGCTGTATCGTAGGGATACACCCCGCCGGCGGATGCATCGATGGGAAAGGTCGCGAGATGTCTCTCGGCGAACTGCTTGGCAACATCTTCTGGCTGCTGCTGATGGGGCTCATCCTCACCTGGGCGTACGACATGCTGAAACCGTACTTCCGGAAGTAGGCGGATTGCCCCACCCCCGGCGTTCACGATCGCTGCGTATCCCGCGCTCGGCCCGCGGTTGGCAGCGGCGGGCGCAGCGGGTAGACTCGCCGCATGGTCAGCGAGGACGTCCGCGAGCGCATCGTGTCGTACATCCGCCATCAGGCGAC
>JAKAMA010000023.1 GCA_021813085.1 Chloroflexota bacterium
GCCCCCATGCGTTCGGCATCGAAGAGGTCGTCATCAAGCCATACATATGGTCGGGGATCGGCTAGCAGGAACTCCTCGGCGGCGGAAGACTTCCACCACCAAGACCCACGGTTGTCGTGGTCCGCTCTGGGGATGACTGGCAATGGCCCCCACCCGAACAGCGGGGCGATCTCCTTGCGCTCAGCCATCAACCGGCGGAACAGCGCGTAGTCGAGGTCCTTCCGGCGCATGTCCCAGCACGAGTTGAAGCTCGCGCAGAGCACGCTCCGTATCTCGTATTCGCTCGTGCGCGAGGTGCCCGTGGCGCCGCCGGCGTGGTCCGCGCGCCAGCGCGCGCTCGCCGCGTTCCCGCACGGCCTGCCGCTGCCACCGGGCATGCGTATCGTCGGCGCTGGCGCTGGCAAGGATCTGCCCTACCGGGTCGACGCTACGGCCCCGCTGCCGCCACAGGCTGTCGCCGCATACTACGGGGTGACGGGGACGACGGGCGGCTGGGCGCCCAGCGCCGCTGGCACCCGGCCCGGCCGGATCGAGCTCCTGCACACCAACGCCCGGGGCAGCACCGACTTCGTCGCGCGTGTGGAGGTCACCGCGGACGGGCGTGCCAGCCACGTCGTCATCGAGTTTTCGCCGCTGCCGCTGGTCCTCGGAGGGTTGTAGTGACGCGCGCGGCAGCGAGGCCTGTGGCCGCGTGGCGAGCATGGGCGACCATCGCCCGGCCGCGGATGCGCGTCTGCTCGCTCGGCCGGCCGCGGGACGAGGCTGCGGACCGGCTCGCCGCGCTTGGCCGCTGCCTCGTCCCGGTGCTGCTGCTGCTGTTCGCCGGCTGCGAGGCCAGCGTGCTGGCCGCTTGGCTGCCGGGCACGCTGCACCAGTGGTGGCGCGCCGGGCCGCTGGCGGCCGGGGACCGCCCGATGGGCGACTGGAGCGTCTTCTACGATTCCGCGAAGCACTTCTCGCCGAACGGGCTGTACAACCCTGGCCTGGCAGTGATCGAGCGGCCGCTTACACTCCTCTCGATGGCCACGGCGTACCGGCTGTACGTCGCGCTGGCGGCACTGGCGGTGTTGGCGACGGCGTTCCTCGCGCAGCGGTACGTGCGTTCGCCGGAAGCGAAGCTGGCCGTCGTCCTGGGCGTGGTCGCGCTTCCGGAGATGCAGTTCGCGCTGCGCGGGGCCGTGCTGACCCCGTTCCTGGCCCTGGGGACGCTCGCGGGGTTCCTGCTGCTGGAACGGCATCCGGCGCGCGCCGGCGCCTGCTTCGCGGTGCTGATGCTGAAGCCATCGTTTGCGCCGCTCCTGGTGTTGTACCTGGTGTTCCGGCGGCAGTGGCGCGCGCTCGCCGTCATGGCCGCCGTGACCGCCGCGATGAGCGCGGCCGGCTTCGCCGCGATGGGGGGCGGCTACGCGCTCACGTATGCGCGTCTGCCGTTTTCTCTCGGCGCGAGCCAGGGGGGCTGGCTCTCGCCGACGGCGCAGACGTGGCAGCACTCGTGGCCGGGCGTCCTCATCAGCGCCGGCATCACGCCGCGGCCCGTGCTGTGGCTGGAGCTGGTGCTGCTGAGCCTCGTCACGATCTCTGTCGCCTGGCGCAGGACGGACATCGACACGCAGGCGGCGGTGACGGCGCTCGGCATGTTGCTGGTCACGCCGTACGCGATGTCCTATGACTGGGCGCTGCTCGCCGTCGGTGGCGTGCTGCTCCTGCGTGCCGGGGGGCGGGCCCGGGCGCTCGTGCCGTTCCTGCTCGTCGGCGGGTTCGCGGCGGCTGTGCTCACACAGGCGGCGACGCCGTACCCGCCGCCGCCACTGGTGATCCGGGACGGGGCGCCGCTCTGGTCGCACGCCACGTACGGGTTCTACTGGAGCGCCCCGTTCGCGCTGGTCGCGATCATGGCCCTGGCGGTCGCTGGACGGCGCGCCAGGCGCGCGTCCGCCGGCCGGCCGCTGCCGGTGCGCCCCCGCGTCGAAGGCGTGACCGGACTCGGAGCGATCGGCGAGCGCGACGCGCGCAAGGCGGCGTGGGCGTCGCTACTTGCCGCTGATGATGTTGCGTAACCGCTCGATGAGCGTGCGCTGGAATCCCCGCTCGCGCTCGGCGTTCCAGGAGTGTTCGGCACGGGCGGCGCGCTTCATGCCCGCCATGCGGTCGCGCATCAGCGCGCGGACGCGCTCCGCGCCGCCGTCATCGATCCAGAAGCCGTGCTCGTCGTCGCAGGCGTCGAGCTCCAGGTTCTCGCCGCGGAAGTCGAACGCGGCCATCGGCTTGCCGCACGAGGGGCACTTGAGCGTGCTCTCGCGCTCGGCGTATTCGATCGTGCCGGCGAGCGCGTCGCCGCTGGCGGCGGTCGCCTCCAGCTCCTCGAACTCGTGCAGGTCAAACCAGCCGCCCTTGCAGGTGGGGCAGCGCTGGTACGGGACGGCGTGATCTTCGCCGGCCTGCAACTGCGCGCCGTCGCGCGGGCATGTGAGCGCCATCGGTACCTCCTCTATGTGGGGCTGCCATCGCCTGCGTCCATCATAGGCGATCGCGCACCGCGCGCATGCAACAGAACCGTTGCGCGGCGGCACTCGTGCATCGGCGCGCGCCGTGCTACACAGGACGCGGCGCCGCCCGCGCGGGCGGCGCGCGCAGTCTGACAGGAGCATCGGCATGGCCACCGGGCGCCTCGGGTTCGGCATCTTCATGGCGCCGTTCCACCGGCTGGGCGAGCACCCGACGCTGGCGCTGCGCCGAGACCTCGACCTGATCGCCTGGCTCGACGAGCTGGGCTACGACGAGGCGTGGGTCGGCGAGCACCACTCCGGCGGCTGGGAGACCATCGCCAGCCCGGAGATGTTCCTCGCGGCGGCGGGCGAGCGGACGCAGCGCATCCGCCTGGGCACGGGCGTCGTCAGCATCCCCTACCACCATCCGTTCCACGTCGCGGACCGCATCGTGCTCCTCGACCATCTGACGCGCGGCCGCGCGATGCTCGGCGTCGGGCCGGGCCAGTTGCCGGCCGATGCGTACATGCTCGGCATCGACCCGGCGACGCAGCGCGCCCGGATGGACGAGGGTTTGGGGTTGATCATCCGCCTGCTGACCGAAGAAGCGCCGATCACGTACGAGGGCGAGTGGTTCCGGCTGCGGGAGGCGCAGCTCCAGCTCAAGCCGCTGCAGCGGCCGACGGTGCCGATGGCCGTCGCATCGACGATCAGTCCGGCGGGGATGACGACGGCGGGGAAGCACGGTGTCGGCGTGCTGTCGGTGGGCTCGTACTCGCACGAGGGGCTGCAGGCGCTGACGACGCAGTGGTCCTTCTGCGAACAGGCGGCCGCGGAGGCCGGACGGCCCGCGCCGGACCGCGCGGGCTGGCGCGTCGTCATGCCGTTCCACCTCGCCGAGACGAAGGAGCGGGCGATCGAGCAGGCGGAGGATGGGCTGCTGAAGTGGCAGAATGACTACTTCGCGAAGACGTTCGGGGTCTACAACAACATGGAGTTCAAGACGGGGCGCGAGCTGGCAGAGCAGCTCAACGGCGTCGGCTTCATCATCGGCACGCCGGACGACGCGATCGAGAGCATCAGGAAGCTCCAGCAGCTATCGGGCGGCTTCGGGGCGTTTCTCGGGCTCGCGCACGAGTGGGCGGAGCGCGAGAAGACGCTGCACAGCTTCGAGCTGATGGCGCGCTACGTGATGCCGGAGTTCCAGGACCAGAATACGTGGCTGCGCCGCTCGAACGAGTGGACGCAGGCGCACAAGGAAGGACTGATCGGCGGCACGCGCGCGGCGATCTTCAAGGCGATCGCGGAGCACAGGGACGCGGCGCCGCTGCTGCCGGGCATGATCCAGCAGGCGGCGGCGCAGGCGGCGCCACCCCCGCCCGCGGCGGAGGATGCGGCCAGCCAGCGGTAGCGACGAGCGGGGATGGCCTGGCACCGGATCGACGTCGGGCGAGCGCCAGCAGGCGCGCATCGCAGGTGCGGACGTGAAGGCTGGCCGGCGACGGACGGCATGCTATAACTGAGCGTCCCCAGGGTAGCCAAGCGGCCTAAGGCAACGGTCTGTAAAACCGTGTATCGGTGGTTCGAATCCACCCCCTGGGACCACCCCCGTAGCATCGAAATCGGCGTCATGCCCGCACATCGAGATCACCCGCCGTTACCTCGCTTCAAGGCAGAATACGGGGCGCAGCAGGATGCGTCTGGCGCTCCGCGCGATGTCTCGATGAACGCTCGTTGAGCGCCGAACCCTCACGAAGGGCTCGCCCCTATCGCCGCGACAGCTTCCCGCGCCCGGCGGCGGCCAGGAGCGCCGTCCCGAGTGCCATGGAGATCGCCGCGACCACCGACGCCAGGGCGTCCGAGCCGTGAGACGAGCTTCCGTCTCCGGTGGCCGGCAGCTCTGGCGCGCCCCCCGGGACGCCGCCTGCGCCTGCCGCGCCGCCGGCGTTCGAGGGCTCGATGCCGCTGGCCGGCGGCGGGACGATCCCTCCTGCGCCTGCGGGTGTTGAGGTGCTGGTGGAAGCGGGCGCCGCGGTGCTCGTCACACCCGGCGTGTCTGTCGCGGTGGCGGCCGCCGCCCCCACGGGCGTGTTCGTCGCGACAGCGGTGTTCGTGAGGGTTGGCGTGTCCGTCGCCAGCGGCGTACCGGTGGGCGTCGGGGTACCAGTCGGCGTCAGAGTATGGGTCGGTGTCGGGGTGTTGGTCGGCAGCACCGTGTCGGTCGGTGTGGGGGTGGGGGTGCCGGTCAGCGTCGGCGTGGGCGTCGGCGGCAGCGTCGTGAAGTAGACGACCTTCTGTCCGGGCGTCCACAGGCAGTCGTTGGACCACACGCTGGGCGGGAAGCTCGCGAACACGGTCCCCGATGAGCAGTCGGACCAGCCCGACGTCGCATCCTGGTTGTCCCACCAGCGGTAGTTCACGTCCGCACCGAACACCACCCATGCATAGCCGGTCGGTAACACGAGATCGGCGAACGTGACCGTGTAGTCCGCCTCGGTCGTGGTGAGGCTCACCGAGCCGGAGCGAAGCAGGTTCCGGGGGACGCCGCCGACATCGTCGTACACGCCGACCTTGATCGTCCCGCTCGCGCTCCGCGACTGGACGTGCATGGTCACGCGGTCCGCGGGCTCGGCGTTCGTCGCGATGCGCGCCGCCACCTCCATCTGTGCGTTGCCGTTGAGGCTCGACGTGCCGGCCGTGCTCGTCAGCCCCACGGTGGCGGAATAGGCACCCACCGTGTACCGGTTGCCGCTGCCACCGACCGTGAACACCACCGCGGCAGTCGCCGCGAGCGCCAGCGCGAGGGCAACCGTTCCGAGGATTCTTCGGATCATGAGCGAGTTTGCCTCCTCGTTTCTTGATCAGTCCTGGTTGCCTGGCCGGGACCCACAAGGAAGCTTCGGCATCGGATCGGCGCGCTTCGTGGACCGTAAGGCACAGATTTGGAGTGTGCCGTTGGATACATGCCTTGACGGGGGGTTCCATTCGAAGAGGACGAGTTGTCCGTCGATCAACCGCTACCGGGGCAAGGGCGGCAAGCAGGGCAAGCGGGAGCTGCCGCAGCCCGCATGTGGCGCGCTCATGGCGGCGCTGTCGGCCCTTGGGCGGCGACCCGGCGACCATCGGGGCAGAGGCGTCGCTGTGGCCGGCACGGCGGGGCGACACGCGCGGCATCACGAGCGGCGCCTTCTACGGCAACCTGCAGCGCTCCTTCCGGCTCGCCGGGCTGCCACCGGTCGGCGCGCACATCTTCCGGCACTCCGCGGCGAAGCTCCGGCGCGACGCCGGCGAGAGCATCGAGGACGGCAGCCGCTTCCTCGGCCACTCGTCCCTGGCAGTGACCACGAACCGATGGTGGAAGGTCGATGCGGTCCGCGCGCAGGCGTCCATAGCCGTGCGCCGCGCGTGAAACGCCGGCCAGAGCGCCGATTCCGTCCGCCGCCTCCAGCGCCGTGCGCCCGGGTTGCTGTCAGCGGGATTGTTCCCGGCTCCATACACTGTCTCCGATATGGACGCATCGAAGTTGCGGTGGGACCAGGACGTGCGTGGTGACCGCGCTCTCCGACGGCCCCGGCGGTGCGGACTCATGCGGCGCTCCGCGGCAACCATGAGCGGTTCACCGCCCCCACGCGCCGTGCCTGTCGCGAGACCCCGCCTGCCCGCGCGCTGGCGCGGGAGGCTCCTCGCGGTTGTCTTGCTCGTCGCGGCGGCCGCTCTCGCCGCTTGCTCCTCCGGAGGATCTGCCGGCCGTGCATCACCATCCGCGTCGCCGGGCACCGCGCCGTCCGCGGTCGGTGTGCCGTCCGGAACACCGGCGCCGGACGGGGCGACGAGCAGCCCGTTCGTCTTCACCTACTTCTTCTACTGGTACGACGCGTACAGCGGAGCGCACCTGCACGAGGCCGACGGGCTCCGCCAGCACTTCCCGCCGGACCCGGCGCCGAGCTACCGCAGCGTCGCCTGGTTCCAGCGCCAGTTTGAGGACATGGCCAGCGCGGGAATCGACGTCGTGCTGCCGGACTACTGGGGCTACGGCCAGGACCAGCGCTGGAGCACCGAAGGCCTGAGCTACCTCGCCCTCGCGAAGCAGGAGATGCTCGACGCCCGGCAGCCGGCGCCGCAGGTCGGCATGTTCTTCGATACGACCATCATAGGGGGCCGCGATCTCACGACGCCGGCGGGCAAGGACTTCTTCTACAGCAACTTCAAGGACTTCTTCTCGCGCATCCCGCGCGACCAGTGGGCGCTCGTCGACGGCCGGCCCGTCGCCTTCCTGTTCACGTCAGACCGCGTCGCGGCCTTCAATCAGTCGACGTTCGATTACGTCTACGCGGCGTTCCAGCGAGACTTCGGCGTGCGGCCCTACATCGTCCGCGAGGCCTCATGGGACTACCCGATCCTCCGCTGGCAGGCGGGCGCTCCGGTGCGTGACCTCGCGCAACCCATCCAGACCGACAACAGCTATCTCTGGGGGGCCGCGCTCAATGGCTACGTCGATCGTGGTGGCGTGGCCGAGATCGGACCCGGGTACGACGACACGCTGGTGCCGGGCCGCCACGGCGTCGTGCGGCAACGCGACGGCGGCTGGTGGTATCAGCGCAACTTCGAGAAGGCGCTGGCGTCCGGCAAGACAATGCTCGCGATCGAGACCTGGGACGAGATCCACGAGGGCAGTGCGATCTGCGAAACGGACGAGTTTGGACGGCAGTACCTCGATCTGACCCGTGCGTTCACGGACCAGTTCCACCACCGCGCGGCGCCTTCTGTGCTGAGGGGCGTGCCGCCGTAGCCACACTCCACCGTGCAGGGACCCCGCTGGTTCGCGGCACGCTGCCGTGCGGGCGACGCACACCATGTCCCCATCGTGCGAAATCTGGGATCCGCGCGGTTCCATAGACGGAAGGGGCTCGGACGCCGTCATCGCCCCGCGGCAATCGCGACCCCGGGCACCACACGGATCCGGTCATGGAACAAGCCACCTCCTGGGGCTGAGAGCAACCCGGATGCGCGCGGCCGCCGATGCGATGCGACGCGAGGGGGGCGCGCCCTCCGTATCGCCGTTAGTCCACCTTGGCGACGTTGACACGCACGCCGCGGTCGAAGGGCACGGGCTGCCACTGGAACGGCCAGTAGCGGAGGTGGCCGTAGCCGCCCGCGAAGTGCAGCCACTTCACCATGCCGGGCTCCAGGTCGGAGGCCCCCTTCCATGTGCGGTACATGTACGGCTCCCAGCCGTTGTAGGAGATCACCTGTCCCGGCTGCACGGTGGCGGAGAGTTTCACCGGCACGATGAACGCGCCCAGGTCGTTCTGGACCTCGACCTCCTCCTCGTCGCGGATGTCGAGGCGCGCGGCGTCGTCGTCGTTCATCACCAGGTGCGGCCTGCCGCGGTGAGTCTGCAAGAGGAGTTTGTTGGTGATGTTCATGGAGTGGATGCTCCAGCGGTTGTGTCCGCTGGTCATGACGAAGGGGTAGTCGCCGCCCTGGGGCGGGTTGTCCTTGTGACACGGCAGCGCTTCGCCGGCCTCGAGGAACCACTCGTGGTCGATGTAGAACTGGGCGCGCCGCGTCAGCGTCGGATACGGGACCTTCTTCTCGGTGTGCCAGGTGAACGCCGTGTGCGTCTCGTCCGTCTTGATGTCGGCCGCCTGGCTGTGCGACATCGGCCCAATGCCCCAGTTGAGGAACCGCATGTAGCCCTGCTCGCGCAGTGTGTCGAGCGACGTCCCCTCGGGCAGGTTGCCCGCTTCGACCGCGTCGCCCACCCATTCCCGCGCGACGGCCTCGGTGTTGTCGAGCGAGCCGTCCACCGTGAACTGCTGCCTGAGGCCGGCGAACTGGTGCACAGTGCCGAGCGCGTCGGTGCACTCGCCGATGCCGCGGGCCCTGGCGCGCCCCTCGATCTTCTCGGCGAGCATGACGGCCATCTCGACCTCGGGCATCACGCCGTCCGGCGGGTCCACCGCCTTGTCCGAGAACGTCAGGTTCATCAGGTGCGGTGTCGGGAACATGAAGGCGATCTTCTCGAAGTGGTGGGCGACCGGCAGGACGTAGTCGGAGTACATGCCGGTGGTGGTCATCCGCCAGTCGACGCTCACGATGCAGCGGAGCTGTTGCCAGAGGTTGGGGAGCAGCAGGTTCTGGCCGCCGCGCGTGCGGCGCAGCGCGTTGCCGCCGACCTCGAAGTAGACGCGAGGCGTCGCCGCCGGTGCGGTCCGCCCGGCGCTCTTCCACCAGTCCTTGTCGAGCGCCTCGGTGATGTAGTCGTCGAACGGCCGTTGCATCGTCGGGTCGTTGTACTCGCGGTTGTTCCAGTGCTCCTTGTAGCCCCAGTGGTAGTACCAGAGCATCGCCGGCGGGATCATGCCCTGCGTCTGCGAGAAGCGGTGCATCAGCTCGATGTGCGCCATCTCCTCCGTGCGGGTCGGGTCTTCGCGCTTGACCAGCTCGAGGAGCGCCTTCCGCATGTTGAGGACATTGCGCGCCTCGGCGCGGCCCGTCTTTCCCTTGGCGAACGAGAGGAACGGGCCATCGAAGCCGGCAACGGACCACTCCACCGGGCCGGTGCCCTTGCGGCCCCAGTTGCCGGTGAGCGCGAGCACGAGCAGGTACGACCGCAGCATCAGGTCGGAGTGGTAGTACTTGAACGACGTCGCGCCGCAGAAAATGCTGCCACGCTTGCGGGCGACCTTCCGGGCGAGCGTCCGGATGAGCTCAGGGTTCACGCCGCACATGGCCGAGGCCTGTTCCGGCGTGTAGTCCGCGAGACGCTCCTTCATCAGCTCGAAGACGGGCACGACCTGCGTCATCGTCCCGTCCTTGAGCTGGACGGTGCGCGAGCCGGTCAGTGCCGGGCGCATCTCTCCCAGCGCGAGCGTTTCGAGCGGCGCTTCCGCGACGCGCCCGCTGCGTTCGTCCCAGATGTAGAACTGGTCGTCGCGGCCGCCGGCCTGCAGGTCTGTCTGCCGGAGGAACCGTCGGTTATCCACGCGCACGAGCAGCGGCAGGTCGGTCTGCTCGCAGATGAACTCCTTCTGGAAGAGGCCTTCTTCGATGATCACCTGCGCCATGGCGAGCGCGAGGGCGGCGTCGGTGCCGGGCTTGATCGGCACGAAGTAGTCGGCGTGCGTGTGCGACGGGCTGGTGTCGGGGGCGACGAGCACGATCTCCGCGCCCTTGTAGCGTGCCTCCGAGGTGAAGTGGTGGGAGGGGATCATCGTGTACGCCGGGTTGCTGTGCGTGTACATGATGAACTCGGCATGGAAGATGTCGTCGATGCTGCTCGCCGGGTCGAACTTGCCGAACGTGAGGTAGATGCCGGGCGAGAAGTCGTTGATGGTCGCGTTGGTGTCCAGGGCAACACCCCCGAGGAGGCCGACCAGGCGTGAGAACATGAGGCCGGTCATCAGGCCGCCCTCGCCGGGCGTCCCCTCGTCGATGATCGTCTCCGGCCCGCCCTCCTCGATCGCGTCGAGGATGTGATCCGCGATTTCGGTCAGGGCCTGGTCCCAGGAGATCTGCGTCCACTTGCCTTCGCCGCGCGCGCCGGCGCGCTTCAACGGGTGGAGGACGCGCTCGGGCGCGTACAGCAGGCGGCTCCACGCGGCGCCTTTCTGGCAACCCAGGGGGTTCATGTCCGGCACGCCTTCCTCAACGACCGGCATGGTCCCCGCCTGCTCCTCGGCGACGACGGCACCGTCCTTCACGTAGACGCGATACGGGCAGTTCCCCGGATAGCAGTCGACGCAGTGCGTCCCCCAGGTGACGCGGTCCCAGCGCACGCTCTCGCGGTAGCGTTCCTCGGAGGGGACGGCCCGCGGGCTGGCTGGCGGCGATGCGACTGGCGGCGTGGACATGGTCAACCTCCCGGCGGCTCGGGTCGGAGCCGCACTACGGCGCGGTCATGGGGTCGTCCCGTCGCGGGACGCGGCGGGCGGCGCATGCTCGATGCGCGTGGTGGCGGTCATGGCGCCTTTTCGACCTCCACCCGCGTGTCGCGGTCGTTGTGGCCGGGCTGCAGGATCGCCGGCGCCGGCTGGATGTGGAAGTAGCCGCCCGCGAGCTCGACGGGGTTCATCGGCGTCGCGATCACGTTGCGGTGTCCCATGCCGCCTTCGAACTGATAGTTCTCCCACGCGTGGTAGACGATCACCTGTCCGGGCCGCACCGACGCCGCGACCTTGGCGCGGATCAGGAAGGAGCCGATCTCGTTCTTCACGCGCACGCGGTCACCGTTGGCGATCCCGCGCTCGCGGGCATCGACGTTCGAGATGAAGATGGCGGGCTCGCCTCGCTCGAGCTGGAGCATCAGCGGGTTGGTGCGGAAGGACGCGTGGATGCTGTGGCGGTTGTGGCCGCCCGTCATCACCAGCGGGTAGTCGCCGCCCGACATGACCGGGTCCTTGTGGACCGGCAGCTCTTCGCCGAGCTCCATGTACAGCGGCTGGTCGATGTAGAACTGGATGCGCCGCGTGAGCGTCGGCCAGGGCATCTTCTTCTCCGTGCGCCAGGTGTGGGGCGTGAACGTCTCGCCCTCGCGCAGGTCGCCCGCGTTGCTCCTGTTGCCGGGGTGCGACCCGAGGCTGGTGAAGCGCCGGAACCCCTTCTTCTTGAACTCCTCCCAGCGCGGCGCGCCGAGGTGCGCCGAAGCGCTGACGACCGCCTCGGCGACCCTCTCGTGGTCGCGGGCCGTGAACGCGCCGCGGAACGTCATCCGGTGCACCAGGCCGTCGAGGCGGCGGCGCTTGCCCCCGGCGGCGTACGATGTCAGCCGGCGCGCCCGCGCCCGCTCCTCCACCTTCTCCGCGAGCAGCACCATGATCTCCCATTCGGGTTTCGCCTCGCCCGGTGGCTCGACGGCGGCGGTGGTGACGTGCGCGAACGGGGCGAGCGGCGTGTACCAGTCGTTGACGTCGGTCTTCTCGTAGGACGCTGCGGCGGGCAGCACGTAGTCGGCGTTCAGCGCCGTGGTGCTCATGCGGATGTCGGTGGCGACGAGCAGGTCGAGCTTGGGTAGCAGCTCCTCGAAGAGCCGGTGGCCGCCGCGGACGCGCCGGAGCGGGTTGCTGCCGCAGGCGAAGAGGACCTTCGGCGGCGTCGCCGGCGCGGGCGCCTGCCAGCCGCGCCGCACGGAGTCGGCGAGGTACTCGTCGACGTCCTTCGTCAGGTACGGGTCCCACTCCCTGCTCCTGCCGCTGATCTTCCGCAGGCCGCCGTGCTGGTACCAGAACATGACCGCGCTGGCGCCTCCCCAGACATTGAGCTTGCGGCCGAGCTGGAACATCGCGAGTTCGCTGGAGTACCCCTTCATCTTCATGCCGATGAACGCCGGGATGGCGGGCGCCATCAGCCGCAGCGCATCGAGCCGTCCGAGGCCAGCCTGGTACGGCATACCGAGCGTGCCTTCGACGATGAAGAAGGGGAGCGCGTCGTAGCCCGCGCCCTTGCGGCCCATCTGCCCGCAGAGCGCGAAGAGCAGGATCTGCGCGCGCATCATCAGGTCGCCGTGGTAGTACTTGGAGATGCTGGCGCCGGCGACGCCCGACGCCGCGCGGGCGCTGGCGAACTCGCGCGCGAGTGCGCGGATCACGTCGGGATGCACGCCGCAGACCGCCGACGCCTGCTCCGGCCTGTCGTCGCGGTCGAGCCGCTCCTTCAGCACCTGGAACACCGGCTTCACCTTCACGGTGCCGTCCGTCGTCCGCACCTCGTACTCGCCGACGAGCGCCGGCACGATCTTGCCGAGCCGCAGTGTCTTCTTGGGCGCTTGCACCGCGCTCTTCTCCTGCGCGTCGAACACGTAGAAGATGTCGTCCTTGCCGCCGCGCCGGATGTCGGACTCGCGGAGGAACGTGCCGGTGTCCGTGCGCAGGAGGAAGGGCAGGTCGGTCTGCTCCCGCACGAAGCCCTCGTCGGCGAGCCCTTCGGCGATGATCACCTGCGCCATGGCGAGCGCGAGGGCGGCATCGGTGCCCGGGCGCACCGAAATCCAGCGGTCGGCGTGCGCGGCCGAGGCGTTGAAGTCGGGGCTGATGGCGATGACACGGGCCCCGTTGTAGCGGGCTTCGTTCAGGAAGTGGAAGTTGGGGATCTGCGTGTACGCCGGGTTGCCGCCCCAGATGAGGATCAGGTCCGAGTTGAAGTAGTCGTCGGCGGAGCGGCTGGCGACCGGCACGCCGAACGTTACCGCCGCCCCCTGCTGCTCGTCGCCGACCTCGGTGTTGAGGTCGAGTACGATGGCACCGAGCAGGTTCGCGTAGCGGTTCATCGCGACGAATGAGGCGACCCCGGCCGCATTACCGTCGAAGACGATCGCCTCGGGCGCGTCGCGCGCGAGCGCATCGACCATGTGATCGGCGATGTCGCCGAGCGCCTCGTCCCAGCTCACCTGCTGCCAGCGCCCCTCGCCGCGCGCGCCGGCGCGCTTGAGGGGATGCGTCAGGCGCGCCTCGTCGCGCATCGTCAGCGAGTAGCAGGCGCCCTTCTGGCAGCCGCGCGGGTTGAAGTCGGGCACCGACGGATTGGTCTGCG
>JAKAMA010000024.1 GCA_021813085.1 Chloroflexota bacterium
GGCCGCCTTCGCCGGCATCGGCGCCTTCGCCGCGGCGTTCGTCCTCTGGTTCAAGCAGCCCGAGCCGGTCACGGGCGCGGTCATCACCGCATCGCTCGTCTTGAGCGGCGTCCTGTATCCGACGACGGTGCTTCCGTCCTGGCTCAGTCCGCTCGCGCGGCTCCTGCCGTTGACGCACACGATGTCGGCGCTCCGCGGGACGCTGCTCGGCAACGCGTCGGCGGCATCGCTGGCGGGCGAGGTTGCGGCCCTCGCGGGATTCGCCCTGCTGCTGCCGCTCGGCCTCCTGGCATTCCAGTTTGCCATCCGGCAGGCGAAGGACGCCGGGTCGCTGAGTCACTACTAGGGAAGGAGCGGAGGCTGGTGCCAGATCGAAAGGGAGCGCGCCACGGGTCGCCGGAAGCCGCGTTCATCACCATGGCGCTGCGGGGCCCGGAGCCGTGCGGGTCGCCGGCGCTCGGTGAGCTCGCGGCAGAGGTGCGGGACTGGGACGCCGTCGGAGCGATGAGCGCCGCGCACGGGATCTCACCCTGGCTCCTCCGGACCGTCGCGCGCGCCGGGATCGCCGGCCTGATCGACCGGGACGTGCTGTCCACCATGCGGCGCCAGGCGTTCGCGTCGGCGATGCTGTCGCTGGCGCTGACGGAGGCGCTCGAAGGCGCGCTCCTGTCGTTCGAAGATGCGGGCATCCCGGTCATCGTGCTCAAGGGCCCCGTCGTCGCCGAGCAGTATCCCGGACCGGAGTTGCGTCCCTATCGCGACCTGGACCTGCTCGTCCCGCTCGACCGCCACGCGGAGGTCGCCGCCGCGTGCGCCCGCCTCGGCTACGAGGTGATCGACGATCACGGTGGCGTATCGGCGAAGACCACCAGCGGGCACCTGTTCCCGTTCGAGACGGTGTTCGCCCACCGGGAGTCCGGGGTACTGCTGGACGTGCACTATGACCCGCTCCAGCTCGGCCTGCGGCCGCGCGACGGCGATGGCATGTGGCGGCGCTGCGAGCCGTGGACCTTCCAGCGCACCGCCGCGAAGCGGCCGGCGCTCGACGACCTGGTGCTGTTGCTGACGGTGCATCTCCACCGGCACGGCTTCGGCCGCCTGATCTGGTGCAAGGACCTGGACCTGATCCTGCGCCGGGACGGGGCGCGGCTCGACTGGGAATGGCTGGCCGCGTCGGCGCGGGCGGAAGGCGTCGAGAGCTCGCTCACCAGCATGTTGCGCCTGCTCCAGCGGGTGCTGGACACGCCGCTGCCGGACGCTGCCGCGGCGCTCACGAAGGGCACGTACGCGACCTTGCTCCACCGGCTCCTCTGGCCCGACGACCAGGTGCTCGGACTGCGGCCCATGCGCTGGCGGCGCGCGGTGCAGTTCGTCCCGGAGGACGGCCTGCGGGGCGCGCTGCCTTCGCTGGTCTTCATGGGACGCCGCACGGACAAGATCAAGTCGCTCCTGCGCCGCCCGCAGTGAAGCGTCCGCCTTGGGCAGAGATTCGCTCACGGGCGGACACGGGAAGCTGGACGGTGGAAGATGGAAGCGCCGGGCGCTGCCCCGACGGGCCGGCGCCGGGCGGCCGGCGCGCTCGCCGCGATCAGGAGACGGCCGGCCGCCGGAAGAGGAGCCGCATCGCCAGGGCGAAGCAGAGGACGAGGCCGACGAGCACGAGCGAGGCCGCCCACGCCTGCTCGTGCCAGACCTTGTACGGCCCGCTCGCGTACAGATAGATCCGGAGCGGCAACGCGTCCATCGGCTGCTTCAGCGCGGTGCTCGTCACGCTGTTGCCGAGGGCCGTGAAGAGCAGGGGCGCCGCCTCGCCGGCGATGCGGGCGACGCTCAACACCACGCCGGTGACGATGCCGTTGAGGGCGGCCGGTACCACCACCTTGACGACCGTCTTCCAGCGCGGCACGCCGAGCGCGTACGAGGCCTCGCGCACGGAGTGCGGCACGAGCGCGAGCATCTCGTCGGTGATGCGCGCGACGCCGGGGATAAGGATCACGGCGAGCGCCAGGGCGCCGGCGATGGCGCTGAAGTTGCCCATCGGCACGACGACCAGGCCGTAGATGAAGAGGCCGACGATGATCGAGGGGACGCCCGCGAGCACATCGATCAGGAAGCGCACCACCACGGCCGCGCGGCCGCTCGCGTACTCGCGCACGTAGATCCCGGTGAGGACCGCGATGGGCGTGCCGATCAGCGTGCCCAGCCCGACCATGATCATGCTGCCGACGATGGCCGGCTTGATGCCGCCGCCCGCCTGGCCGACGGGCCGCGGCCCGGCGGTGAAGAGCGAGAGGCGCAGGGCGGGCAGCCCCTGGCTGGCCACGTAGTACAGCACGAGCAGGAGCGGCAGCACGGCGACCGCGGCCGCGATCCAGATCAGCGTGCGCATGGCGCGGTCCTCGACCGTGCGCCGCCGCATCGAGCGGGCACCGAGGGGCGGCCGTCCGTCCGCCGCCGTCATACCAGCACCCCTCCCGCGCGCTCGCCGCCGGTGACCTTCCAGACCAGCAGCCGCGCGACGATGTTGATCAGCAGGGTCACCAGGAACAGCACCAGCCCGACCTCGATGAGCGTGCTGCGATAGAGGCTCGTCGTCGCCTCCGCGAACTCGTTGGCGATGAGGGCGGACATCGTGTAGCCGGGGTGGAACAGGGAAATCGTGATCGACGGCGACGCGCCGATCACCATCGCCACGGCGAGCGTCTCGCCGACACCGCGGGCGAGGCCGAGGATGCTGGCGCCGATGATGCCGCTGCGCGCGAAGGGTAGCACCGCGATGCGCATCATCTCCCAGCGCGTCGCGCCGAGCGCGAACGCGGCTTCGCGCTGCGACTGCGGCACGGCGGCGATGACGTCGCGCGAGACGGCGGCGACGGTGGGCAGCACCATCACCGTCAACACGACGATCGCGGTCAGGTAGCCGATGCCGATCGGGTAGCCGGAGAACAGCGGGACGCCGCCGAAGTGGTCGTGCAGCGGCGTCTCGACGTAGACGCGCAGCCACGGCGCCAGCACGAAGATGCCCCAGAGGCCGTAGACGACGCTCGGGATCGCGGCCAGCATCTCCACCATGAAGCTGACGGGCCGAGCGAGGACGCGCGGCGCCAGCTCGACGAGAAACAGCGCGACGCCGACGCCGAGCGCCGTCGCCAGGAGCATGGCGGAGACAGCCGTGAGCAGCGTTCCGTAGAAGAACGGGAGGATGCCGAAGACCTCGTGCACCGGGTCCCACGTGCTCGTCCAGAGGAACGACCAGCCGTTCGCCGCGAACGACGGCCGCGAGCGGAGCACCAGCTCGACGAGCAGGCCAATGAGGATACCGAGGACGAGCGTCACCGCGAGCAGGAGGATGCCGCGGAAGAGGATCTCGCCCAGCGCCGGCCGGCGGCCGCCAACGATGTCTGCGATCTGGTCCCTGGCACGGAGGTCGTTGGCCTGCATACGCGCGCGCTCGAATCCAGCCCGCCACCAGCGGGCGCTGCGCGACCCTGGCGGGCGACGGACGCGCCCGCCAGGGCCACACCGTTACATGCTGATCGCTCTCCGCGCGGCGGTCAGCCGCCGAGCGCTGGCTGGCCGCCGATTGTGATGCTCTTCAGCGCCTGCTCGGCCTTCTGCACGAGGTTGGGCGCCATCGCCGAATAGTCTACCTGTGCGGCGTACTTCTGTCCGTCGTGGATCGCCCACCAGAGGAAATCCACCATCGCCTTCACCTCGGCCGACTTGCTGGCCGGGTAGTCCTTGTAGAGCAGGACCCACGTGCTGGCGCCGATCGGGTACGCCGTTGGAGCGCTCGCCGGCGGGTTGACGATGAGGAAGCGCAGGTCGGCGGGCGCCGTCGGCACCTGCGCGGCCACGGCGGCGGTGGTCGAGGCCAGCGTCGGCGCGATGAAGTTGCCGGCGGCGTTCTTGACCGACGCGACGGGGAGCTTGTTCTGGAGCGCGTAGGACAGCTCGACGTAACCGATGGTGCCGGGGGCGTTCGTCACGGCCGCGGTGACACCCTCGCTGCCCTTGCCGCCGACGCCGCCCGGCCAGTTGACGGAGAGGCCGGCGCCCACCTTCGCCTTCCAGTCAGCGTTCACCTCCGCGAGAAAGCTGGTGAAGTTCATCGTCGTGCCGGAGCCGTCGCTGCGGTGCACCGGCGTGATGCCGAGGTCGGGCAGCGAGACGCCCGGGTTGTCGGCCTGGATCGCGGGGTCGTTCCATTTCTTGATCGTACCGAGGTAGATGCCGGCGATCGTGTCGGGGCTGAAGTTGAGCTTCGCGCTGAAGCCGGGAATGTTGTACGTCAGCGCGACGGCCCAGTGGATCACGGGGATGTTGAGGACGGCGCCGCCGGCCTTCTGGATCTGCTGGTCGTTGAGGTAGATGTCCGACGCGCCGAAGTCCACGGTCTTCGCGGTGAACTGCGAAATGCCGCCGCCGGAGCCGATGGAGCCGTAGTTCAGCGACACGCCGGGCGCGACGTCCTTGTGGTAGATGTCCGCGATGGTCGTGATGAACGGCGTCAGCGCGGTCGAGCCGGCACCCGTGATCTGCGCCTGATCCTTCTTGCCGACGTCGGCGGGCGGTGTGATCGCCGACGCTGAACCTGGGGCGCTGGCCGTCGCGCCACCCGCCGGGCTCGTCGTGGGCCCCGGCGCCGCCGCGGCGGCCGTCGCCGTCTTGTCGGCGCTGCTCGTACCGCTTCCGCACGCCGCGAGCAGCAGCGCGCGCGCGATGGCGCCGGCCGCGGTCAGCGCGAGCAGGCGCCCCTTCCCCCGTCTCTTCGTGATCACAGGCCCCTCACTCCTCTCAACGTTCCACGCGGACCGTCCGCGCCGGATCGGATGCTCATGGGCCGAGCGTAGCGGGCGCCGTTTAACGGGCGATTAAGCGCCATTAACGCCGGGTAAAGGCGCCCGTCGCCCGTGGGGCGGCCCCCGCCGCGCTCGCCAGCACCATCTCGTCGTTCACGGAACGCTAACAGGCCCGTAACGCGGGTTAACCCTCCGTCCAGGCATGTCGATGTATCTTGCATGCAGGGAGCCGCATTCGGCAGGGAGAACATCGTGAATCAAACCGCCATCGACCAGCAATCCCGTGATGGGCGCGGCGCCGCTGCGCCGGCACGCGTCCCCTCCGTGTTCGAGCAGGCGTTCCTCTCCGGGGCGCAGGGCGTGACCAGCGTGCTGCTCGTCCGCCACGGGCACCAGGACTACGACCGGGACGGCCCGGTGGGGGCGATGTTCGACCCGCCGCTGAGCGAGCTTGGGCGCAGCCAGGCGCGCCTTGTCGGCGCCGCGCTCTCGGCCGAGCATGTCGATGTGGTGTACGCCAGCCCGCTGCGGCGGGCGCTCGACACCGGCCGCGAGATCGCGCGGCGCCACGGGCTCGAGCCGGTGGTCATCGAAGACCTGCGGGAGGTCGGCATCTTTCGCGATGTGCCACCGTACGAGACGCCCCTCGGCTTCTTCGGCGAACAGCGGCTGGCCGCCGTGCGCGAGCGGATGCTGCGCGAGAAGCGCTGGGACGCCTTCCCCTACTCCGAGTCGAGCGCCGGCTTCCGCCGCCGCGTTGTCGCCGCGATGGAGTCGATCATTGCGGCGCACCCGGGCGAGCGCGTCGTCGTCGCCTGCCACGGCGGCGTGATCAATGCCTACATCGCGCACGTCGTCGACTCGGCCTACGACATGCTCTTCCAGCCCGCGCACACGTCGATCAGCGCCCTGTCCGCGCGCGACGGTACGCGGGCGCTGCAGTCGCTGAACCACGTCGGCCACCTGCTGACGGCCGAGGGCAGCTTCCACAGCGTGTAGCTACGCGCGCTCGTCCCTGTTTCGCGCGACGAGGACGAACGTCGAGACGCGCACCTGCATCTCCCGCAGCGTGCGCCGGAAGGCGGCGAGGCGCTCGTCGTCCGTGCCCTCGACGGCGGCAGGGTCGGGGAAGCTCCAGTGGATGCGCCGCGGCGCGCCGGAAAACACCGGACACTGTTCGGCCGCCGCGTCGCACACCGTGATCACGTAGTCGAACGTCTGGCCGTCGTACTCCGAGACGTGCTTCGACCGCTCGCCGGCGACGTCGATCCCCACGCTCGAAAGCACGCGGACGGCATAGGGGTTGATCCCCTTCGGCATGGTGCCTGCGCTGTACACCTCGAACCGCTCGCCGCCCGCATGCCGCAGGAGGGCGGCGCCGATGATGCTGCGCGCGGAGTTGCCGGTGCAGAGGAAGAGCACGCGGACCGGATCGGTCATACGTCACCTCGCGTCATGTCCGGGCCGGCCGCGCGCCCCAGCCAGAGCGCGACGTAGACCAGCGTCACCAGCGCCGGGACTTCGATCAGCGGCCCGACGACTCCGGCGAGCGCCTGGCCGGAGTTGACTCCGAACGTGCCGATCGCCACGGCGATCGCCAGCTCGAAGTTGTTGCCGGCCGCCGTGAAGGCGAGGGTCACCGTCTTCGGGTAGGCGAGACCCTGCACCCGCCCCCAGACAAGCGCGACCGTCCACATGACCGCGAAATAGGCGACCAGCGGGGCGGCGATCCGCGCCACGTCGAGGGGTCGCGACGTGATGGCTCTGCCCTGGATCGCGAACAGGATGACGACCGTGAACAGCAGGCTGTACAGCGCGAACGGGCCGATGCGGGGGAGAGAGCGTCCTTCGTACCACGCGTCGCCCTTGCGCTTCCTGCCGATCAGGCTCGTGAGGGACCCCAGCGCCAGGGGGACGCCGAGGAAGATCAGGACCGACCGGGCGATGTCCCACAGCGCGAAGTGCACGTCGGTCTGGCTGAGGCCCAGCCAGCCGGGCAGGAGCGCAAGGTAGAAGTATCCGAGCAGGGCATACGCGGCGACCTGGAACACCGAATTGAGCACGACCAATACCGCGGCCGCCTCGTTGTCTCCACAGGCGAGGCCGTTCCAGATCAGCACCATCGCGATGCAGCGCGCGAGGCCCACGAGGATAACGCCGGTCCGGAATGCGGGCAGGTCGGGGAGAAGGACCCACGCCAGCGTGAACATCAGCGCGGGCCCGACGGCCCAGTTCAACACCAGCGACGACAAGACCAGCGGCCGGTCCGCCGTGACTCCCCGCAGCCGGTCGTAGCGCACCTTCGCGAGCACCGGGTACATCATGCCCAGCAGCCCGACGGCGATCGGCAGCGATGTCGTGCCGATCTTGACCCGGTCGAGCTCCGCATTGAGGCCGGGGAAGGCGCGTCCGAGGGCGAGCCCCGCCGCCATCGCGAGAGCAATCCACACCGGGAGGAACCGGTCGAGCGCGGAGAGCTGGCCGAGCAGGGAGCGTGCCGTTGCGTCGCGGGGGAGGGTCGCTAGTGTCAACGGGCGCTGTCCTTGCGCGCGGCGCGCCCACTCACAGCGCCACCACCATCTGCTTGAGCCAGACGAGTGCCTCGCGCCGCACGCAGTAGCCGGAGCGCGGCCCGGGCCCGCACTGGTCGATGAGGCCGGCCTCGCGCAGCACGCGCAGGTGCTCGGACACGGTCGACTGCGCGAGGGCGACGTGGCGCGTCAGGTCGACGCACGTGGCGTCGCCGGCCTCGGCGAGGGTGCGCAGCATCTCGAGCCGGGCGGGATGTCCAAGCGCCCTGAGCATCGTCGATAGCCTGTCGAGATCCGTCTCTGCCGTCGTCATTCCATCGCCATATTACGATGGTACGGGCGCGACGGTCAATCGCCATACGGGCGTCCGATGCCGGGCGTGTCCTATCATGTGGGCCGGACGTCGGGAGCCGGGCGCCCGGCATCGTGGACCGGCGAGGAGGCGCGGATGGTGCGGAAGCAGCCGCTGGAGCGGGTACGTGCGATCTGTCTCGCGCTGCCGGAGGCGAGCGAGAAGCAGGCGTGGGGTGAGCCGACCTTCCGGGTGAACGACAAGATCTTCGCCCAGTACGAGGACAACCATCACGGCAGCGGCCGCGTCGAGCTGTGGTGCAAGGCGCCGGACGGCATGCAGGCGGCGCTCGTGGCGCGGGACCCCGGGCGCTTCTTCGTGCCGAAGTACGTCGGCCACAAGGGCTGGATCGGCATCCGCATGGAGGGCGCGGTGGACTGGGACTTCGTCGCGGAGCTCGTGCGCGAGAGCTACCGCATGACGGCGCCGAAGCGGCTCATCGCGCAGCTCGAGGGGGCTACGGGGACGTAGTGGACTGCTCCCGTGAACGTGACGCGAAGCCCAGACGGGCCTGTCGGCCCGGACGGGCCCGTCGGGCGTGGAGCACAGCCGCCCTCGGCTGTGCATCCGGCGAAGCCGGACCGTCACGGCCCCCGGCCTGCCGCCACGGTCAAGAAGCGTTGGAAGCAGTACGGTAGCTTCGGGAGTAATCGCGGGCGCCCGACACAACCTGATCCGGCCGTTAACCGCGCGCCCACCGGCCGTTAATGTGCCGCTGCTACCGTGCGGATGTCGGATCCATCCCGGCACGGACGGCGGGCCGGGTGATCGGGGGGTCGAGCGTGGCGGGGCGCTCGGCCTCTCTTGCGTTCCGCCCGCCGCCTGAGCGCCGCGGATCCTCCCAACATGCGGGTTACCCCTGACGCCGTGCCTTGACAGCGTGCGATAGCATGGCTGGGTGCGGGGATTCGGGAGGGGAATCGCCTTCAGGGCTGCGCGGCCGCGGATGGGCCTGCTGTGCGCAGTCCTCGTGGCGGGCACGTTGCTCGCCGGTTGTGTCGTCGCCCACACGACCCTCACGACCATCGGCAACAACGACGTCTTCGCCGGTGATGTGAAGAACCTCACGAAGTCGCCGATCCTCGCGCACGACGTGCGCGTGGACTTCCTCGACGGCGCCGGCAACGTCGTCGAATCGCAGGTGCTCCCCGGTTGCCTGCGCTCGCTTCAGCCCGGCGCGCTGGACTTCTTCGAGGCGACGAGCGTGCAGCCGGCCCCGTCGATCCATGGCGCGCGCGCGCGGGTGAATGTCGACGCCAACATCAAGCTCGGGACCGTGGCCCCGGCCATGCTCACGGTGACCGCCGTGCAGGCGACGCTCGCCTCACCGGCCGTGACGGCGAACGGCAGCCCACCGCAACCGACGGCCAGTCCCTCGCTCACCAAGACAACGCCCGGTCCCGTGGCGACCACGCAGTCGGTTGCCGGCAGCGGGATGGTGACGGTGAACGGGACGCTGACCAGCACGGTCAGCACGCCGATCACCGCGCCGAAGGTCTGTGTCGTCCTGCGCAGCGGCGCCGGGGATGTCGTGCGCGTGACCTCCCAGACGCTCGGCGCGCTGCCGCCGCAGTCCGCGCAGACGTTCTCGGTGACGTTCGCGTCACCTGCCGCGGTGGCCGCCGCGGGCACGGTCGACGTCTGGGCCGACGGGCTTGCCGGCAGCACGCCGATCACGCCCTCGTCCAGCCTCGGTACCGCGGTCAAGTCGAATAGCCCGCCACCGCCGGTGACGTCGTCGTCGTGCGCCTTCAGCAGCCCGCCGACGACGTACGAGACGACGGAGGACCGCGGCCTCTACATGAAGGCGATGGACCTGGCGGGCTACAACATGCTCTTCCCCGGCGACCCCTTCTTCTCGCAGCCGAGCATCGGCACGGGGACGCGCGCCAACCGCACCAGCTCGCCGAACGTCTACGTGCCACCGACGCTGCTGAAGGCGATCAGTTGGATCGAGAGCGCGACGGCCCAGGCGGCGCCCACGGTGCCCTTCGGCGCGATCGGCTCGGCGCTGGTGTCGTTCGACTGTGGCTACGGCATCTCGCAGGTGACGAGCGGCATGACGTCGCCGCTCGGCCCGGACGGCCAGCCGACGGACCAGCAGGCGCTCGTCGCGACGCACTACGCGTACAACATCGGGCGGGGCGCGGCGATCCTCATCGACAAGTGGAACGGTGCGCCGGCGAACCGGCCGATCGCCGGCATCGACACGAACAGTGACCCCCTCTACGTCGAGAACTGGTACTACGCCGTCTGGAGCTATAACGGCTTCACGGGCCCCGGCGCGAATCGCAGCAACCACCCGCTGGACCCGATCTACGGCTCCTGGCCGCGCACACCGTACAGTTGCGGGCCGGCGACGGACGGACTGGGCCACAACCGTAGCCTCTATCCATACCAGGAGCTGGTGTACGGCTGCATGGCGCACCCACCGGTCGTGCAGGGGCAGCCGCTGTGGACGCCGTTGCCGGCGACGTTGCCGGACCTGAGCAATCCGTACTGGCGGAACCCGCTCGACCTGAAGAACTTCATCTATCCGTACACGCAGATGGACATTCCGACGCCGAAGCCCGACCACGTGGACCCGACCGCACAGCCGCCTGCCGGGTCGGCGTCCACCGTGCTCGAACAGCCACGGCTCGCGGTCGACCGGACCATTGGCCTCGTCACGGTGAATGCGGCGCGCGTGGCGACGCCGTACGTCATCACGATCACGAACCCGGGCACGGGCATCGAGCCGTGGCGGGTGAGCGCCGACAAGCCGTGGCTGACGCTCGACCAGCAGGCGGGCGTCGCGGTGGGCACGGACCTGCCGTGCCTGCCGACGTCCCCGTGCCAGCGGGCGGCAACGCTGACCATCTCCGTCGATACGTCGAAGATCTCCGCCAACGACTCGGCCACCGTGACGCTGCGCGGGCTCGGCCCGAACCCGAGCGTGCTGCAGATTCCGATCTTCGTGCGCTTCAACTGACGGCGCCCCGCCCCGCTTCCGTGAGAGTTCCCCGACCTTGGACGTTTCGATGCCCGTGGGGTGCCGCGGGTGCGCGCCCGCGCCGTATCGTGAGAGCACGATGCGGATCGCCTGCCTTGTGTTCGGCATGTCGCTCGCGGTGCTGGTCGCTTCCTGCGCCGGCGCGGGCGGAAGCGCGCCATCCGTGCCGTCGGCCGGGTTGCGCTCATCGACGGCGTCCAGCGTGGTGCTCGCGGCGCACCGTCCTTCGCCCACCGCGCGCGCCACACCCGGACGGGTCGTACGGCCGCCCCCCGCCGTCGCGATGCCAGACCCGACGCTCACGCCGGGCGACGTGATCGCCGGCGTCACGCCGGCCCAGGTCTGCGCGCCCGGCTATGCGCGCACCGTGCGCTTCGTGCCGGCGAGCGAGAAGATCCGCGTCTACGCCGAGTACGGCATCTCGTCGCACGCGTACGGGGCGTACGAGGTCGACCACCTGGTGCCGCTCGAGCTGGGCGGCTCGAACGACATCAAGAACCTCTGGCCGCAGCCCGCCGTCCCGGTGCCAGGCTTCCATGAGAAGGACGACCTCGAGCTGCGCCTGCACGACCTGGTGTGCCGAGGGCAGCTCGGCCTCCACGCGGCGCAGCAGGCCATCGCGAGCGACTGGCTCGCCGCGTATCGCCGGTACATCGGCAACGCGGCCGCGCCCTGACCGCGGTGCGGCGCGAGGCTGGTAAGATCCAGCCGCGATGCGAAACCTTCCTCACCCGGCGACATGTCCGCACTGCAGCTCGCTGGACGTCCGGTGGAGCCGCGGCCGTGGCCGCTGGTACGACGTCCTCCTCAACTTGATTGGCTCGCCGGTCTGGTTCTGGTCGTGCCGGGACTGCCTGCACAGCGGGACGGTCGAGGACACGTGAGGGTGGCCGGCCTGCGCGCGATCCTCTTCGCCGGCACGATCGCGGCCGCGCTCGCCGGGCTGGCCGCCGGGGCGACGCGCGCGCACGCGCAGCGGGGCGCGCCGTCGCTCGCGATCACGCAGGTCGACAGCACGCGCTACCCGGCGGTCACCGCCGTGGTCACGGTGCTCGACGCCAACGGCGTGCCGGTGCCCGGCCTGCGGGCGTCCGCGTTCCACGCGTCCGACGGCCCGGCCGCCGTCGCGGTCGGCGGCGTAGAGAGCGTCCAGGACGCGAACTTGCGCCTGAGCGTTGTCCTCGTCATCGACACGTCGGGCAGCATGCTGGGCGCGCCACTCGACCGCGCGAAGCAGGCCGCAACGGCGTTCGTGGACGCGCTTGGGCCGAACGACGACGTCGCGCTGGTCGCGTTCTCCGATGCCGTGCGCGCGCCGTTGCAGGGCTTCACGCGCGACCGCGCCGCGCTCGCGGCGGGCATCGCCTCGCTGCAGGCGGGTGGCGCGACGGTGCTGTACCAGGCGGTACAGGCGGCGGTGCTCACGGCGCGCATGTCGTCCGCGCCGCGCAAGGCGATCGTCCTCCTGACCGACGGCAAGAACGACACCACCACCTCGACGGCGACCGCCGCCGGCTCGATCGGCTCCGCGAAGAATGCCGGTCTGCCGGTGTTCACGATCGGCTTCGGTGACCAGCCGGACGTCGCGTACCTGCAGGCGCTGTCGGGCGCGACGCAGGGGCAGTACAGCGCGGCGACGGCCGCGAACGTCGGCGACGTCTACCAGCGCATCGCGGGCCTGCTGCGTGCCCAGTACGTGCTCAGCCTCGACGCCTCGCGCCCCGCCGACGGCTCGGCCGGCACGCTGCGCATCGTCGCGGACGTCGGGGGGGCACCGGCCGCGGCGACGGCGCCATTCACGCGCGGCGCGGCTCCGGCGGCGCCGGCGGCTGCAACGGCGACACCGCCCCCGGCGGTGGCACAGGCATCGGCGGACGGCGCCGCCGGCGGCGTGCTCTACGTCGCCATCGGCGCGCTCGTGGCTGTGCTGCTCGTCGTGCTCGGGCTGCTCGGCTTGCGCCGCCTGCGCGCGGTCCGCCGGCAGCGCGCCGTCGAGCGCCACGCCGGCCGCCAGTCCGATGAGACCATTCCCTTCGCCCGGCCGGCCGAAGGGGCTGGCGTCGCTACGGCCGCCGCGCCGAGGGGCACGGGCCGGCTCGTCGAGCGGGCGGCGGACGGTGCCGGCCGCGTCTTCGAGCTGGGCGCGGGCCCGGCGATCGTCGGCTCGTCGCGGCGCACGGCGACGATCGTCCTGCCGGCGGAAGACGGCGTGGCGCCCGAGCACGCGCGCATCTGGCTGCGCGACGGACGGTACCTG
>JAKAMA010000358.1 GCA_021813085.1 Chloroflexota bacterium
TCGGCGTACGCGGGCTGAAAGCCCGCGCCACGGGAACATCCGGCGGGGCCCGCGCCACGATCACGTCGATGCCGGTGCTGCGTCCGTACCAGCAGGAGGCGGGGCGGGCGGTGCTGGCGTCGGTGCGGGGGCGGCTCGGGCGGACGATCAGCATCGAGATCGCGCGGCAGGGCGGCAAGAACGAGCTGTCGGCGTAGATCGAGTTGCTGCTGCTGGCGCTCTCGGCCGCACGCGACGTCGACGCGGTGAAGTGCGCGCCGACGTTCCGGCCGCAGCTGCTCGTGAGCATGCGGCGGCTGTGGGCGCGCATCGGCCAGGCGGGGCTGGCGAACGTCTCGGCGCTGCGCGGCAACACCGTGAGCGTGGGGCGGGCGCGCGTCGTGTTTCTCTCGGCCGAGGCGGGCGCCAATGTCGTCGGCCACACGGCGGGGCTGCTGCTGGAGGTCGACGAGGCGCAGGACGTCGACATCGAGAAGTTCGACCGCGAGTTCCGGCCGATGGCGGCGACAGGCAACACGACGACGGTCTACTACGGCACGGCGTGGGACGACTCGACGCTGCTGGAGCGCGCGAAGCAGGCGCACCTCGAGGCGGAACGCCGCGACGGCGTGCGCCGCCATTTCGAGTACGACTGGCAGGCCGTCGCCGCGCACAACCCGGCGTACGCGCGCTTCGTCGAGGGAGAGCGCGAGCGGCTGGGCCCAACGCACCCGTTGTTTCTCACGCAGTACTGCCTGAAGCCGATCTCGGGCGGCGGGCGGCTGCTGACGGCGTCGCAGCGGGCGCAACTCGCCGGCGAGCACGAGCGGCGCTCGGCGCCGGCGGCGGGCGAGGCGTACGTCGCGGGGCTCGACCTCGCGGGCGGCGAGAGCGAGGAGGCGGGCAACGCGCGGGCGGGCGGCCGCGACGCGACCGTGCTGACGATCGGGCGGCTGGTGTACCCGGCGAGCGAGGCGCTCGGCGGCGAGCCGCGCGTCGAGATCGTCGAGCACGTTGCGTGGACCGGCGAGCCGCACGAAGCGCTGCTGCCGCGGCTCATCGATGTGCTGCGTAACGTGTGGCGCATCGCGCGCGTCGCCGTCGACGCGACGGGGCTGGGCGAGACGTCGGCGGCGCTGCTGGCGTCGGCGCTCGGCGAGACGCGCGTCGAGCGGGTGAAGTTCACGGCGGAGAGCAAGTCGAAGCTCGGCTTCGGGCTGCTTGCCGCGATCAACGGCGGGCGGCTGAAGGCGTATCGCGGCGACGGCTCGCCGGAGCATCGCGAGTTCTGGCGGCAGGCCGAGCTGGCGCGCGTCGCGTATCGCGCGAATCGCACGATGAACTTCTTCGTCGACCCGGCGGACGGGCACGACGACTACCTGATGAGCGCGGCGCTGCTCGTGCGTGCGTCGCTCGGGCAGCAGCGGCGCGTCGCGACGGGGCGCGTGCGCGGGTGAGGGCGGCGGAGCGGGAGGACCTAACGCCCGGCCCCTTCCCTATGGGGAAGGGGAGCTTGGGACGACGAGAGACTTTCGGGCACGTGGCGTGTGTGAGGGCGGCGGGGCTGGAGGTGAAGGGCGATGGTGGCGCTGAGGGAGCATCGAGAGGAGTGGGAGCGCCGCGAGCGGCGGCTGCAGCTGGTCGAGGGCGGCGCGCTGCCGCGGGTGAGGCGCGACATGCTGCCGGACTACGCGGACTATCGCGACACCGGCTGCGACCTTGCTCCGAGCTGCCTTCGCTGCCCGATGCGGCGCTGCCAGTACGACGAGCCGTCGCCAGATGTCGCTGTGCACGCGCGGGACCGCGAGATCGTAATGCTGCGACGGCGGCACCGCGTGCCGATCGACATGCTCGCCGGGACGTACGGGCTGACGCGGCGGAGCATCTTTCGGATTTTGCGGGAACGGCGGGGATAGTTGGAGGCGGGAAGCGAGAAACGGGATGCGGGAAGAACGAGCTTCGGTTGTGGCCGTGGATTCGGCGGAGCTGAAACTCTGCGGCTACTGGTGGTCAGTTGGGGGCCCGATACCAAGCACGGCGGACGCAGTCGGCCGATACCGGGCGCGGGCTGAAAAGCCCGCGCTACAGAACATGAAATCGGAGGCACGAGATGAGCGAGACGATGACGGTCCCCGAGCAGATCCGGCAGATGGACGCCGACCGCATGCGCCGCTACGCCGAGAACCTGGCGTTCTACGGCGGCGACCAGTGGCCGGCGTCGATGACCCGGCAGAAGAATCGCCGCCTCGTGTTCAACTACGCGAAGGCGATCGTCGACAAGACGACGTCGTACCTCGTGTCGGGGCTGAACTTCGCGGTCGACGCCATCGATGATTCGGCGGAGGCGGCGGAGCGAGCGCGTGCGGCGGAACGGGCGCTGGCGGCGGTGTACGACGCGAACCAGCTCGACCAGCTCGACTTCGACACGGAGCTGGACGCGGCGGTGCTCGGCGACGGCGCGTACAAGGTGACGTGGGACGCGGCCGAGCGCCGCGTGCGCGTCTCGGCGCCGGACGTGCAGGGGCTGTTCGCGTGGTGGACCGGCGACGACGTCGGCCGCACGTGGCGCGTCGCCAGCCGCTACACGCTCGATGCGGCGTCGGCGGCAGAGCTGCACGGCATCGCGCCGCCGAAGACGGTGCGGGCGAACGCGGCGGGCCGGCGGCCGGGCGTCGAGATCGTCGAGGTCTGGACGGCGGGCGAGTTCGAGCTGTGGGCCGACGGCAAGCGCATCGAGCAGCGCGAGAACCCGTATGGCTTCATCCCGTTCGTCATCTACCCGAACATCCGCGAGCCGAAGCAGTTCTGGGGCGCGTCGGACCTGCCGGCGATCAAGGAGCCGGTGCGCGAGCTGAACCGCGCGCTGACGCAGCTCTCGATGATCCTGGAGCTGAGCGGCAACCCGATCGCCGTGCTGGAGAACGTCAGCGAGTCGACGG
>JAKAMA010000359.1 GCA_021813085.1 Chloroflexota bacterium
TGTGGGTGTCGACAAGGCGCATGCTTACGCCGAAAGGCGCGCCTCCCCCTCGGGCGTTTCGAACTTTCTGAACAAGGGCTCCGCCGCGCCGAGCGTGGCGCCGGGCTGTGGCAGGCGCGCCTCCCATCCGGCGTCCTCGATGCCGCCGGAGAGGCCGAGATACTCGTGCACCTTCTGGCTGGAGAACGGCAGGAACGGGTAGAGCGCGACGTCCAGCGCGTTTATAGCACAGAGCGCGACGTAGAGGGATGTGCCGGCGCGGGCGGGGTCGCTCTTTGCGGCCTTCCACGGCTCGGTGTCGCTGAGGTAGCCGTTGGCCTCCTGCGCGAACGCCATGGCGGTGGCCAGCGCGGCCTTCAGGTGCACGGCCTCGATCTGCTCGCCCACCTGGTGGAGCATCGTGCGGGCGCCGGCGATGAGCGCCTCATCGCGGTGGTCGAGCGCGCCGGGGGGCGGGACCCGGCCCGCGAAGGTGCGGTGCGTCATCGCGAGCACGCGGTTGACGAGATTGCCCCACGTCGCGACCAGCTCGTCGTTGTTGCGGCGGATGATCTCGGCCTCGGTGATGTCCGTGTCGGAGTTCTCCGGCAGGTTGGCGGCGAGCGCGTAACGGACGGCGTCGGGCTGGTAGCGCTCGAGGTAGCCGAGCGCGGGCTCACCGACACCGTGGCTCTTCGACGCTCTCTCGCCCTTGAAGGTCACGTACTGGTTCGCCGGCACGTCCGTCGGCAGGTTGAGGCCGCCGTACCCCATGAGGATCGCCGGCCAGATGATGGTATGGAAGGGGATGTTGTCCTTGCCGATGAAGTAGTACGTGGCCGCGGCCGCGTCCTCCCACCAGGCGCGCCAGGCGTCCGGCTCGCCGCTGCCCTGCGCCCACTCCTTCGAGGCGGAGAGGTAGCCGATGAGCGCCTCGATCCAGACGTACATGCGCTTGCCCGCGCCGAGATCTTCCACCGGGACGGGGACGCCCCACTCGATGTCGCGCGTGATCGCCCGGTCGTGCAGGCCCTCCTCGACGAAGCCGATGCTGAAGTTCAGCACGTGCTTGCGCCAGCCCGTACGGCCGCAGAGCCAGTCGAGCAGCGGCTGCTGGAAGGCGCTGAGCTTGAAGAAGAAGTGTTCGGTCTCGCGCATCTCGGGCGCGGCGCCGGTGAGGCGGCTGCGCGGCCGGATGAGCTGGTCCGGGTCGAGTGTCCGGCCGCAGTTGTCGCACTGGTCGCCGCGCGCCTGCTCGTAGCCGCAGTGGGGACAGGTGCCCTCGACGTAGCGGTCGGGCAGGAAGCGGCCCGCCTGCGCATCAAAGAACTGATGCGTCTTCCCCTTGTAGATATAGCCGTGCTCGAGGAGCCGCAGGAAGACGTCGTGGACGACCTCGGCGTGGTTCGGTGTGCCGGTCGTGGTGAAGATGTCGAAGGAGATGCCGAGTTCGTGCCAGAGCTGGAGGAACTGGGGGTGAAAGCGGTCGACGATCTCCTGCGGCGGCACGCCCTCGTGCTCGGCGCGGACGGTGACGGGCGTGCCGTGCTGGTCGCTGCCGGACACCATGAGGACGCGGTTGCCGGCCATGCGGTGGTAGCGGGCGAAGATGTCGGCCGGCAGGTAGGCGCCGGCGACGTGGCCCAGATGCAGCGGGCCGTTGGCGTACGGCCACGCGACGGCGACGAGGATATGGCGGCGGGATTGTGATGCGCTACTCAATGTGTGGGAATTGTACCATCCGCGCCGCCGTGCTCGTGCCACACCCGGTAGGCGTCGCGGCGGGAGAGGGCGAAGCGGTGCATCAGCGCGGCGACGCCGTCTCTCGACGTTGCGCCGTCTGCGCGCAGCTCGCGCACGACGTCGGCGATGGTTGCGGGGGACGCCGGCGCGGGCTCGGGTGCCGCGCCGCCTTCGATGACGAGCGTGCATTCGCCGCGGGGCTGCTCGAAGTGGGCGAGCGCGCCGGAGATCGTCCCGCGCCAGATCTCCTCGTGCAGCTTCGTCAGCTCGCGGCAGACGGCGATGCGGCGGTCGCCGAGCGCGGTGTGGGCGTCGTCGAGCGTCTGGCGCAGGCGGTGGGGCGACTCGAAGACGACGAGCGTGTCCCCGGAGGCGGCCGCGGCGCGGAGGGCGGCGCGGCGCGGCCCGGGCTGTCGGGGCAGGAAGCCGAGGTAGTAGAAGCGGCGCGACGGCAGGCCGCTGGCGGCGACGGCGGCCAGGACGGCCGAGGCGCCGGGGACCGGCACGACGGCGTGCCCGGCGTCGATCGCGGCGACCACGAGGTCGTGGCCCGGGTCGCTGATGCCGGGCATGCCGGCGTCGCTGACGAGCGCCACGTCACCGTCGTCGAGCGCGCGCAGGAGGACGGGGAGCTTCGCGCGCTTGTTGTGGTCGTTGTAGCTGGTCAGGCGGGCGCATCGTGCGTCGAAGTGGTCGAGGAGCAGCCGTGTCGAGCGCGTGTCCTCGGCGGCGACGAGCGGCGCCTCGCGCAGGATGCGGAGGGCGCGGACGGTGATATCGTCGAGGTTGCCGATGGGCGTGGCGACGAGATAGAGGGTGCCCATCTAGCGCCCCAAAGAACCAGGCAGGTGACTACGCGTTTTCCTCGAAATGGCCGAAAATCCTTGACTCGGCGAGCCAGGCCGCGATAGACTCAACGAAATCATACCCCGAAGCCCGCGCGGCGGGCGCACAGAAGTGAACATGCAGGAAGTAGACCGATGAACCGGTAGGAAGCCTCCGCCGGCCCCGATCGCGCTATCCGCCAGCGGGTGGGGGCGGGACGGGGACCAACGCGAAGCCTCAAGGCGGGCAGGCCCGGCGGCAGAGTTGGAGGTACCCGAGCGATGTCACAGCCCCAGTTCAAGCAGATGCGGCGCGCGTACGGATTCGACGACGTTGCCATCGTCCCCGGCGGACACCACACGATCAA